>URIA01000024.1 GCA_900547765.1 uncultured Collinsella sp.
GCCGCCGCGCTCGCCGGTACGAGCTATCCGCTCGATCGCCAGATGACGGCTGCCGAGCTCGGCTTTGCGGGCGTGATTCCCAACTCGCTCGATGCTGTTTCGGACCGTGACTTCCTGCTCGACCTGCATTACGCCGGTTCCGTCATGGCGATGCACCTGTCGCGTCTGTCCGAGGAGATCGTGCTGTGGTCGAGCTCCGAGTTCGGTTTTATCACGCTGTCCGATTCGTACTCCACCGGCTCTTCCATCATGCCACAGAAGAAGAACCCCGACTTTGCCGAGCTCATCCGCGGCAAGAGCGGTCGCGTGTACGGCAACCTGGTGCAGTTGCTGGTGACCATGAAGGGCTTGCCGCTGGCCTATAACAAGGACCTGCAGGAGGACAAGGAGGGCGCGCTCGATACCGCTCATACGCTCATGCAGTGCCTGTCCGTAATGGCCGGCATGATCTCGACCTGGACCGTCAACGAGGACGCCATGGCACGTGAGTGCGGTGTTGGCCATCTGGCCGCCACCGACGTTGCCGATTACCTCGCTAAGCGCGGTCTGCCGTTCCGCGAGGCCCACGCCGTGGTGGGCCACCTGGTTCTGATGTGCGAGAAGCGCGGTTGTAACCTCGAGGATCTGCCGTTTGAGGTGTTCCAGGAGGCAAGCCCGCTCTTTGAGCACGATATTACCGAGGCGCTTGACATCCCCTCGATTGTCGCCGCGCGCACGACCGAGGGCGGTACCGCTCCTGCTGCCGTCGCCGTGCAGTTGGAACGCGCCGAGGCGCAGCTTTCTGCCGACGAGGTCGCGTTTGGCTCGCTGACCAAGGTCGTCGAGATGGGCCACGGGGCGAATTAGCGCTACCGCGGTGCTTACCTCGCTTGCCATGTTTTGCCTTTACGGGCGTCCGCTTCGGTGGACGTCCGTTTTGTTATGGAGAGGGGAGGGGCTTGTCGAGAACTTCTGTAGGACCTTTGGGCAGGTTGTGAAGGGAATACGTTCGCGGGTGGCAACCGACCGTCTGCTCTGTTCGATGCGGTTGATGGGCGGTCGGATGGTACTCTAATCGGGCTTCGAAACAGAAGTGACACATATGGAGCGCTTTAATAAATTGCAGCGTTTCAATAAACAGCTTTTTGTTTAACTGCAGCTAAAACTCTGTTACGATGCAGTCCAGACGGGTGCCGGAATGGGACTTGGGCACGCGCGAACCTACTTGAAAGGCTACCTTATGGCTATCGAGAAGACCTTCATCATGATTAAGCCCGACGCCGTGCGCGACCGTAAGATCGGCGAGATCGTTGCTCGCATTGAGCGCAGCGGCCTTGTCATCGAGCGCATGGAGATGACCACGCTCGAGCGCGCTACCGTCGAGGAGCACTACGCCCATCTGGCCGACAAGCCCTTCTTTGGCGGTCTCTGCGACTTTATGACGAGCGGTCCGGTCGTCAAGATGGTCGTTTCCGGTCTCTCCGCTGTCTCCAAGATGCGCACCCTCATGGGCGCCACCAACCCGCTTGACGCTGCCCCCGGCACCATTCGCGGCGACTTCGCTGTCGATGTTAACGCCAACGTGATCCACGGCTCCGACTGCCTGGAGAACGCCGAGATCGAGATCAAGCGCTTCTTTGGCTAAACCAGCTTTGACTCCTTAAAGCTGTTAGCGTGTGGCTTGGGCGCCGCGGAATTCCAACCGCGGCGCCCTTTTATTCCGGTAGATTTTTGGTAAACGCATAGAAAACTACTAAAGAGCCCCGTCCGGATGTTTCTTCCGGGCGGGGGCTGGCGCTAGCGTATGGCTTTGTAAGTCTTTAGGCCTCGTCGACAATCTTTAGTCCGCGGGTCTGGTCGATCTCGTTGAGGAGATTGACGCGACGCTCGTGGCGGCCGCCCTCAAACTCGGCGTCGAGCCATTCGTCGACAATCATCTTGGCGAGCTCGGAGCCCACGACGCGGGCGCCAAAGGCCAGCACGTTGGTGTTGTTGTGCATACGGGAGAGCTTGGCGCTGAAGGGCTCGGAGCACACGACGGCGCGTACGCCCTCGACCTTGTTGGCAGCCAGGCTAATCCCGACGCCGGTACCGCAGATCAGGATACCCAGATCGACGTCACCGTTGGCAACGGCCTTACCCACCTTGTAGCCAGCGATGGGGTAATCAAAGCTCTCGGAGGTGTCGGTTCCAAAGTTCACGACCTCGCAGCCGCGCTCCTTCAGGTGCTCGGAAATGATGTTCTTGAGCTCGACGGCGGCATGGTCGTTGCCGATACCAATCTTCATGAGTGGTTCCTCTCTGGTCCGTGCGGCGGAATTGCTAAAGGTTTTACCGCGTTCGACTGCATGATAGCGCGACTTTTGTGTAAACGCTCGGGCGTTTTTTGGTCAAACGCTTTAGCATGCAACAAGACCGGCTTTTCATGAATGAATGCCGTCAGATTGCGCTTAAGCGCCGTCCGTCGGAACCATGGTTGCGGTTTCTGATGCATTGTTATCAAATAAAAGAGTTAACTAATATCGAGAGCCCAGTTCGTTATGTAAGCAGGAGATACCTATGTCTACCGATTCCATCCGCGATGCCGCTTTTTGCGATGTCTTGAACCGCGAGCTTGTCTGTGCGCTCGGCTGCACCGAGCCCATTGCCGTTGCCTATGCAGCGGCGCTGGCGAGCCAGACACTCGGTTGCGAACCCGATCATATGGACGTTGCCTGCTCGGGCAATATCATCAAGAACGTTAAGAGCGTGACCGTGCCCAACTCGGGCGGCATGCACGGTATTGAAGCGGCGGCCGTGCTGGGTGCCGTGGGCGGTGACGCCAAGAGCGCGCTTGAGGTGCTCGAGAGCGTTAACGATGAAGACCGCGCTCGTGTGGCCGAGCTCCTCGCCGACGCCGGCTACTGCGATGTGTCGCTTGTCGAGGGTGTGCCCAACCTCTACATCAAGGTGACTGCGACGGCCGGGGGCCATACCGCGGTCGTCGAGATTACCGATCACCACACTAATGTCACGTGCCATACGCTCGACGGTATTCCGGTATGCGGTAAGTCGGCGGGGGAGTGCGCCGCCTGCGCCGAGCGCGTGGTGGCCGAGCGTGCGGCAGATAACGCCGACACGCCCATGTCGATCGAGACCATCATCGACTTTATCGAGGACGGTGACATTGAGGACGCCCGCGCTGCCGTTGAGCGTCAGATTGAGCTGAATGGCGCAATCAGTGCCGAGGGCCTTGCGCACGCTTGGGGCGCCGAGGTGGGTCGTACGCTGCTGGGTGCTCGTGCCGATGACGTCGCCTGCCGTGCCCGTGCCCGTGCGGCCGCCGGGTCCGACGCCCGCATGAACGGTTGCGCGCTGCCGGTCGCCATTGTGTGCGGCTCGGGCAATCAAGGCATTACCTGCGCATTGCCCGTCATGGAGTATGCCGAGTACCTGCGTTGCGGCCACGAGCGTCTGGTGCGCGCCGTGATGCTGTCCGATCTTATCGCCGTGCATATCAAGAGCTATATTGGTGCGCTTTCGGCGTTTTGCGGTGCTATTTGCGCCGCGTGCGGCGCCGGCGCTGCGATTACCTGGCTGTGCGGTGGCACGCGCGAGCAGATTGGCGCGACGGTCTCGAATACGCTCGGTAACGTGGGCGGCATCGTGTGCGACGGCGCCAAGGCGAGTTGTGCCGCCAAGATTTCGGCTGCCGTCGATGCGGCGATTCTGGGACATGACATGGCCATGCAGGGGCGTGGCTTCCGTGCCGGCGAGGGTTTGATCCAGGATACCGTCGAGCAGACGATTGCCAGCATGGGCTACGTGGGCCGTGTGGGTATGAAGGACACCGACGTCGAGATCCTCAACATCATGATCGGCAAAACCCAAGTGTGCTAGGACAGTTCGTCGGCTACTTGGTGTTCGTAGAAGGCTTCTACTACGGCGTTAAAGTCGCGGGCGAAGCCTTCCATGGTTCCGCGCCAGGTGACTCGGTTGGGCTTGCCCTGGCCTACATAGGCAGTCTGAATGCCGCAGGCGGGGTTAGGGAAGTCGCGTTTGGGATCGTTGCCCACCATAAGGACCTCGTGCGGTTCGAGCCCCATCACCTGAAGCTGCTCTAGATAGTAGGTGGCATCAGGCTTGCAGCGGGTGGCGTTTCCCATGTGCGTGACGAGCTCAAAGGGGGCGTCGGCCAGGTCGCCCCAACCCATGCGGCACTCGATGGCCCCCTGCGGAAAGCTGGGGTTGGTAAAGAGCGCGCAGCGCAGCCCTGCGTCCTGTACGGCCTGAAGCGCGGCGTGTGCGCCCGGCATGGCATGGGCGTTGATGAGTTCGTCATTCTTGTACGGAAGAACTTCGCGGTCGTAGTAGGTAAACGCCTCGTAGATAAGTGGGTCCGAGAGGCAAATGCCGCATCGGCGCTCGACCTCTTCTTGGTAAAACTCAAGATTGGTGCGATTGTCCGTGCTGCTGCGGCGATTGGCGTTGAGGTCGACCAGGATGGTGCCGAGGCGTGCCATCGTGCCACCGCGGCTGCGGCGCCCGATATCCGCGAGCATCGAAGAGACATCCTTAAAATAGCGAAGGATGAACGCGTTGAGGTTGATGCTAAGAAGCGTTTCGTCCATATCGAAAACGACTGCTTTGAGCACGCGGGCACCTTTCTCGAAAAATCGATCTAGAATCGTTGGCTCCGGATACTTTACCCCAAAGCCGAATGCCTGGCTGGTTATCGTCAAGTTGCGGAGACGTGTGTTCATAAGATTACGAAAAAGTCTCCACACGAGTAAAAAATCGCAGTTCACGCTTGAAATCGAACTCATTTCCCCGTAACCTATACGAACGTGATTGCATAAGCGTCACATTAGTATCTGTCGGCTCCCGAGTGTTCCTAAACGTTGTGTGCTTGTCGCACCCTTCTGTAGGTCCTAGCAATCGGGGCCCCGTAGTTCGAAAGGGGTCCACCTTTGAGTGAGATTCAGAACTCGTCCATTTTCTCTCTTGACGATGTCAACGAGGAGGAGATGAACAACCTCATCGACGGTACGATTACCGACTTTGATGAGGGCGATCTCGTTAACGGCACTGTCGTTAAGATCGAGCATGACGAGGTGCTCGTTGACATCGGATTCAAGTCCGAGGGCGTTATCCCGGTCCGCGAGCTGTCCATCCGCAAGGACGCTAACCCTGCAGACATCGTTGCACTCGGTGATCCCATCGAGGCCCTGGTTCTCCAGAAGGAGGACAAGGACGGTCGTCTGGTCCTGTCCAAGAAGCGTGCCGAGTACGAGCGTGCTTGGAACCGCATCGAGGAGAAGTTCAACTCCGGCGAGAACGTCGAGGGCGAGGTTATCGAGGTTGTCAAGGGCGGCCTGATCCTCGACATCGGCCTGCGTGGCTTCCTGCCCGCTTCCCTCGTCGACCTCCGTCGCGTCAAGGACCTCACCTCTTACATGGGCACCCGCATCGAGGCCCGCGTCATCGAGATGGACCGCAACCGCAACAACGTCGTCCTCTCCCGTCGCGTCGTGCTCGAGGAGTCCCGTAAGGCCGAGCGCTCCGAGATCCTGTCCAAGCTCAAGTCTGGCATGCGTCTCCAGGGCACCGTTTCCTCCATCGTCGACTTCGGCGCCTTCGTCGACCTCGGCGGTATCGACGGCCTCATCCACATCTCCGAGCTCTCTTGGAACCACGTCAACCATCCTTCCGAGGTTGTCAAGGTCGGCCAGGAGGTCGAGGTCGAGGTTCTCGACGTCGATCTCAACCGCGAGCGCATCTCCCTGGGTCTCAAGCAGACCACCGAGGATCCGTGGCGCGCACTGGTCAAGAAGTACCCCGTCGGCGCTATCGTCGAGGGCACTGTGACCAAGCTTGTCCCGTTCGGCGCTTTTGTCGACCTGGGCGAGGGCATCGAGGGCCTGGTGCACATCTCCGAGATGGCCAACAAACACGTCGACCAGCCTTCTCAGGTTACCCACGTGGGCGACAAGGTTCAGGTCAAGGTCATGGAGATCGACCTCGACCGTCGTCGTATCTCCCTGTCCATGAAGTCCGCTGCTGAGACTCTGGGCGTTGAGATCGAGGTTACCCCGCTGCCTTCCGAGAAGAAGGACGAGGAGACCGACGCCGAGTAAATCGGTTTGACGATCACTTGTTTTAAGGGATCCGTCCGTAATGGACGGGTCCCTTTTTGCATTTGCTGCTGAGGTGCGCGATGTCGTCCGCGCGCAATGCTGTCCGAGCTGTCCACAGGCTATTAGGTTTTCGGTGCATGAAAAAATGCCGACATCCCGCCTCGGGGAGGAGGCGGGAACGCACCGAGTAGACGGAGGGGTGCGGAGCGCGGTCGCGTCTCGACTGACGACGTTGCCCATCGACAGGACCATTGTAGCGCATGGCGGTTCTTGGTTTATCGTGTCGAGCGTTTGCGTTGTGCCATTGCCTGCGGCAACGGTGTGTTACACTCTTGCACTGCTGAGTGGGCCAGACGGTCGCGCGATGTGCTGCTTGCAGTACGCGTGAGGAAAGTCCGGGCTCCAGAGGGCGGGATGCCGGCTAACGGCCGGGCGGAGTGATCCGACGGAAAGCGCCGCAGAAAAGAAGACTCCCACCTGCGCCGCAAGGCGTAAAGGGAAAAGCTGAAACGGTGGTGTAAGAGACCACCAGCGTCGTGGCAACATGGCGGCTTGGCAAGCCCCATCCGGAGCAAGCGCGAATAGGAACGCTATGGGCCGGCCCGGTCCGCGTTCGGGTAGCGTGCGTGGAGCTGCACGGTAACGTGCAGACAAGATAAATGACCGTTCACGACAGAACCCGGCTTATCGGCCCACTTGGCACTTTGTTGACGCTGCGAACCCGTCAGCGCGGCAATCTGCCTTTCAAACCTTCGGGCATGACCATAAGGTCAATGCCCTCGGCTTTCAAGGCACCTTGCTCGCGCTGACGGGTTCTCGCTTTCGTTGACGGAATCATCGGCGTTGCCATTCTTTTTACTAGGGTTATCGTATTATTGAGGCTGTTTGTTGCCGCGTTTAGTTTTGTTGAGGGGCTTTGTTGGACAGCTATTTTACTCTGCAATCGAATATTGAGGTTTCGGGCGAGTTTGTGGACCGCAAGAGTCGGTTTATTGCCCAGCTGGTCCATATTGAGTCCGAGGACGAGGCGAATGCCTTTATCGAGATGGTTCGCAAGCGTCATTACGACGCTCGACACAATGTTCCCGCGTGGATTTTGGTCGATGGACGCGAGCGCCAGAGCGATGATGGTGAGCCGAGCCGCACGAGCGGTATGCCGACACTCGAGGTGTTGCGCGGTGCGGAGCTCAAAAATGTTTGCTGCGTAGTGACACGCTATTTTGGTGGTACGTTGTTGGGGCCCGGTGGCTTGGTACGCGCCTATACCGCGGCGACGCAGGCGGCGGTGGCCGCGGCTCAGGAGGCCGGGCAGATCGTCGAGATGACGAGTGTCGTGCCTGTTGACGTGCATGTGGCCTATCCGCAGTATGAGCAGGTGCTTCGCTTGGCCCAGGATTCCGGTGCCAAGGTTTCGGATACCGAGTACGCGGATGCCGTGACGATTCATTTGGTGTTTAAGGCGGGGGAGCAGGAGCCGTTTTGCGTTAAGATGCGCGAGCTTATGGCGGGGCGCGAGGAGATTGAGGTCGGCGCTCCCGAATTTGCCGAGTTCTAACGACGACGGCCGGCGTGCTTTTGGATGAATCCCAAGCGCGCCGGCCGTCGTTTTATGTTGTCGCCGTTTACTCGGCGAGCTGCTTTAGCACATCGCAGGCGATGTCGACGGCGTCGTCGATGCAGCCGGGGCAGCTGCGGAGCGGACCCTGGTCCGATCCGACGCCTTTGAGCGTGCCGCAGACGGTCGTGGTGTTCTTCTCGCCAAAGCGCTTGGCAATCTCGCGCGACAGCTTGTAGGTCTGGCCCTTGGTCTTGGGGTTCTCCATACCGTCGCTCATCACAAAGCCCATGATGGCCACGGCGCCCGAGATGGCGCCGCAGGTCTCGGTCATGCCGCCCATGCCGGCGCCAAAGCCCTCGGTGAGGGTAAAGGCGATCTGGGGGTCGAGCCCCACAGCGGGCGCGAGCGTGCAAGCGACAGCCTGGGCGCAGTTAAAGCCGCGGGCGTGGTACTCGGCAGCCTGAGCCTGGCAGGCGGCAGTGTTGAGCTGGGTGGTATCGATCTGCTTCATCGTTGTCTCCTTGTTCATGGTGTACCCGCCTATGGTACCCTTGCCGGCGCATTCGCTTATCGAGACCGCAGTGCATATCTCATTGTTTTTCGCCATCGAACACTTTCTTAAGATTTAGGACAAATAAACCTGATTAATTTGTCCCATAACCTATCGGCGGGATGGGTTGAGAGGGGTGCGGGGTAGCGGTATCGTGAACCGAATAAAACAAAACCCAAGTAAGGGAGTTGGATATGAGCGAGCAGACCATCGGTACTACATGTGTTCAGGGCGGCTATCACCCGGGAGATGCGGAGCCGCGCCAGGTGCCCATCTACCAGTCCACCACGTGGAAATACGACACGTCCGAGCACATGGGCAAGCTGTTTGACCTGGAGGAGTCGGGCTACTTCTACAGCCGTCTGCAGAATCCCACGTGCGATCTGGTTGCCGCCAAGATCTGCGAGATGGAGGGCGGCACCGCTGCGATGCTCACGAGCTCGGGCATGGCCGCGAACTTCCTCGCGATCTTTAACGTGGCCGGTGCCGGTGATCACGTGGTCGCGAGCTCTGCTATCTACGGCGGTACCTACAACCTGCTTGCCCATACCATGGGCCGCATGGGCGTGACTTGCACGTTCGTCGCCCCCGACTGCACCGATGAGGAGCTCGAGGCAGCCTTTGAGCCCAATACCAAGCTTGTCTTGGGCGAGACGATTGCCAACCCCGCCCTTGCCGTGCTCGATATTGAGCGCTTTGCCAAGGCCGCGCATGACCACGGCGTGCCGCTGATGGTCGACAACACCTTCCCGACGCCCGTGATGTGCCGTCCCTTTGAGTGGGGCGCCGACATCGTTACGCACTCCACCACCAAGTACATGGATGGACATGCTGCCTACCTGGGCGGCGTGATTGTCGACCACGGCCAGTTTGACTGGATGGCCCATGCGGACAAGTTCCCGGGTCTCACCACGCCTGACGAGAGCTACCACGGCGTGACCTATGCCGAGAAGTTCGGCCGTGAGGGCGCCTTTATTACCAAGGCCACCGCGCAGCTCATGCGCGACCTCGGCCCCATGCAGAACCCGCAGGCGGCATTCTTCTTGAACAGCTCGCTCGAGAGCCTGCATGTGCGCATGCCGCGTCATTGCGAGAACGGCTTTGCCGTTGCCAAGTTCCTGCAGAGCCATCCCAAGGTGCGCTTCGTGAGCTATCCGGGCCTGGAGGGCGATAAGTACTATGACCTGGCTCAGAAGTACATGCCCAACGGTACTTGCGGCGTTGTGAGCTTTGGCTTTAACGGTGGTCGCGCGGCGGCCGAGACCTTTATGAAGAGCCTCAAGCTCGCCCAGATCGCCACGCATGTGGCCGACGCCCGCACTTGCTGCCTGCATCCCGCTAACGCTACGCATCGCCAGATGAACGATGAGGAGCTCATCGCCTGCGGCATCTCCGCCGACATGGTGCGCCTGTCGTGCGGCCTCGAGGACACGGCCGATCTGATTGCCGACCTTGAGCAGGCGCTCGAGCAGTGCTAGGCTAGCGTTCGCATAAGTCGCCGATGCCAGCAGAAAGCTTCGGTGACCTTTCGTTCCGATTCCGTAGGCGGGACCCCAATCGCGACTGTTCGCAGGCGATTGGGGCCCCGTTTTTGCGTTGCACCACTCGAAAGGATGGATATGGAAAAAACTGCAGAGCAGCTGCGCCGCGAGCGCATTGCCCTAGAGGGCGACACCCATGGCAAGAACAAATGGGCGATTCTGTTTACCGTGCTCATCATGACGTTTATGGTGTGTCTGGATTCGACCGTCGTGACCGTGGCGCTGCCCGTGATGCAAAAGGAGCTGGGTGTGGGCCTCGATCGCATTCAGCTGGTGAGCTCGGTGTATCTGCTTGCGACATGCGTGGCTATGTTGCCGTTTGGCCGTCTGGGCGACGTGCGCGGCAAGGTGGGCGTATTCCAGCTGGGCGTCATCGTCTTTACGGTCGGTTCGCTGCTGTGCGGCCTTTCGGCCTCGCTCGAGGTTCTTATCCTGGCACGCATTGTTCAGGGCGTCGGTTGCGCGGCGGCCATGGCTAACAACATGGGTATCATCACCGAGTCGTTTCCGGCGCGCGAGCGCGGTCGTGCCATGGGTATTCTCGCGACCTTCGTGGCCCTCGGCATGATGTGCGGCCCCGTGCTCGGCGGCATGCTGGTGGCAAGCTTTCCCTGGGAGAGCATCTTCCTCATCAACCTGCCCATTGGCGTCATCTCGTTTATCGTGGGACTCTATACACTACCGCATGTTAAGCCGGAGGCCGGCGAGCGCCCCATGTCCCTGATCGAGGCCGCTCGTCGCTGCTTTGCAAATTCGGCCTTCACCATCAACCTTGCTTGCATGCTCATCGTGTTCGTTGGTATTGGCGCATCCGAGTTTATTCTGCCGTTCTATTTTCAGGACGCCCACGGCTTTGGTTCCGACATCTCTGGGCTACTCTTTTTGGCGCTGCCGATGGTGAATGCCTTTATCGGCCCGCTTTCGGGCACGGTTTCGGACCGTGTTGGCTGCGAGGGCCCCACGGCAGTCGGCCTGGGTGTGTACGTGTGCGGTCTCTTTGCGGTGAGCACGCTCAACGAGCATTCCTCCATCCTTGTGATCGTGTGCTGCGTCGCATTTATGTCGCTCGGTACGTCGATTTTCCAAAGCCCTAACAACTCCCTGTATATGGGTTCGGCCCCGCGCGAGGCGCTCGGTTTTGCGGGCAGCTTGGGCAGTTTGGCGCGCTACGCTGGCATGGCATTCGGCATTACGGTGGCGTCGCATATCCTGTATGGGCAGATGAGCGTGGCGATGGGCGAGGCCGTGACCAGTTTCGTTGCAGGCCGTCCGGATGTATTCCTATTCGGTTTTCGCTCGGTGTTCTACGTGCTTATGGCTGTGGCCGCTGTGGGTTTTGCGCTCGCCATGGTGCGTTTGGTGAGGATGCGCGCCCGCCATTAGCGTGTTGGGAGGCTGCCTGCCACGTATTCGCGCCGTCCCAAAAAGACTGGTTTGTGGTGCGATGCGGCTTGTGGGACAGGCGGGGGTCGGTCCGTGGTAGACTATCGAACAACGTTTATTAATCGCGCGGTATCGTTGCCGCGAGAAGGGGTTGCGCCATGCAGGAGCTTGAGGATCGTATTCGCCATGACGGCATCGTAAAGGCCGGTAACGTCCTTAAGGTTGATGCCTTCCTCAACCACCAGTGCGACGTTGAGCTGTTCGACCACATGGGCGCCGAGTGGGCCCGTCTGTTCAAGAATGTCGAGATCAACAAGATCCTGACGATTGAGGCTTCGGGCATTGGTATGGCTTGCATTGCAGCCCAGCACTTTGGCGGCGTGCCGGTGGTCTTTGCCAAGAAGGCCCAGTCCATCAACCTCGACGGCGAGCAGTATGCCACGACCATCTACTCCTTTACCAAGCAGAAGGAGTACCCGGTCATCGTTGGCAAGCGTTTCCTGTCCGAGGGCGACAAGGTCCTGATCATCGACGACTTCTTGGCCAACGGCTGCGCGCTCGAGGGTCTTATCAAGATCTGCGAGGCTGCGGGTGCCGAGGTGTCCGGTATTGGCATTGCGGTGGAGAAGGGCTTCCAGGGCGGCGGTGATAAGCTCCGCGAGCGCGGCTTCCGCGTTGAGAGCCTGGCCCGTATCGCCGATATGGACTGCGAGACCGGCGAGATCACCTTCGCCTAAGCGCGCAACACAAGCGATTGGTATGCGATGTGACAAAGGGACCGTCCCTTTGTCACATTTTTTGTATGAGGGGAGGTGTTGATATGGATGAGAACAAGATGGGATGGCGCGAATATGCGCGCTATGCCGAGATGTCGGTCGAGGAGTTGGCGCGCGATTGCGAGGTGCAGGTGTTTCGCGCGACGGGTCCGGGCGGGCAGGGCGTGAACACGACGGACTCGGCGGTGCGTATGAAGCATGGGCCCACGGGGATTGTCGTGACGGCGCGCGAGAGCCGTAGTCAGTTTCAGAATCGCGCGAGCTGTCTGCGTAAGCTGCGCGCTGAGCTGGAGCGTCGCGGGCGTCCACCGCGCCGACGCGTAAAGACTAAGGTGCCTCTGCGCTCTCGCCAGCGCAGGCTCAATGACAAGCACTTCAACGCGATTAAAAAGGCCAACCGTCGCAAGCCGGGCGGGGAGGAATGATCTTCTCAATAAGTTGCGGTGAAATAGGGACTGTTTCGCGGCTTTAGCTGCATAAACAGTCCCTATTTCACTGCAACTTAGGTGGGGTTAGCGGGTTGGGTGCCAGACTTGGAGGGCGCCGGGTAGGATGTCGACTTCGATGCGCGAGGCGACGATGGGCTCGCCGTCGGCCTGGATGGGGTAGTCGGGCTCCTCAAAGGTGAGCTCGGCATGGCGGCAGCGGCGCATGCGAACCGGCGGCAACTTGGTGTGGTGGCCGTCCTTGGCCGAAAGGAACATGGGTAGGGCAACCGCGCGGGGGACAGGGCCGCAGGCGTAGCAGACGTCGAGTATGCCGTCGCAGGGGTCGGCATCGGGGCAGATGCGATAGCCCGAGCCATACGTGGGGCCCAGCTGTATCGCCATGATAATCGCCCTCACGCGCTCGGCGGGCGTGCCGTCAAAGCTGACTGTCATGGGGTAGTTGCGATAGCGCAGGCCAAACTGCTCAAGTCCCGAGAGGGTGTAGAGCGGAGCACCCGTCAAGCCGGTCTTTTTGCGCAACTCGGTGGTGCCCAGACCAATAGCGGCATCGATGCCGACCGAAAGCGTCTGGTCGTAGTACTCAACGGTAGCCTCGCTGCTGCCGTTCGCAGGGCTCCACGAGCGAATGCGCCCGATGTCCTGACGCTGCAGCTCGCAGGTGAGCAGCGCGCCAGAATCCTTGCCGGAGAAATCGTCGATGCCGAGCGTCTGGGCAAAATCGTTTCCGGAGCCCACGGGCAGGACGGCAAGAGCGGGGCGGGCGTCCTCCTTTTGCGTCATAAGCCCGTTGACGACCTCGTGAATCACGCCGTCGCCGCCAAGGGCGATAACGGTGCGATAGCCCTGAGCCTGCGCGGCCAGCTCCTTGGCGTGTCCCATACGCTCGGTCAACACCAGGTCAAACTGGGATGCGCGTGCAGTCATGTCCAAAAAGCGCTGCAGGCGCTCGGCAACTTCGCGCGCCGCACCCGACTGGGCGGCTGGGTTGGCGATGATGAGCGTGCGACCAAAATCAGTTGCGTGCATGGGGCGACTCCCGGCGTGTGACATGACAGTGCGGTCGCGCTCAGGTCGAATTGCCCCCGATTGTGGCTGCACGGCGATTATTACATCTACTCTATCAGGTCGTTGTGGCGCTCGATAGCATCCGCTACCGTACCGCCCTCATCCACAATAAGCGAGCGGCGCTTGGGTGAGATGATGCGCTGGGCGGGGTACACGCCGCGGTGTCCGCCGGTTAGGTAGCTGATAAAGGCCACGATGACAAAGAACCCGGCGGCCGTGCCGTGGAACAGGTCGATGGCCATCATGCAGGTGGTGATGGGCACGTTGAGGCCGGCGCAGAACACGCCGAGCATGCCGAGAGCCGCCAGAAAACTGGGGTCAAGCCCGGTAAGGCAACCGATCCAGCCACCGAGTGCCGCACCGATGCCAAACAGGGGCGTGACCTCGCCGCCTTGGAAGCCCGCGCCCAGGGTAAGCGCTGTGACGACCAACTTGATGGCTGCGTCCGCCAGGGTGGTGTTGCCTGCAAATCCGGCGCCGGAAAGCCACGTGGAAAGGCCGGCGTAGTCCCAGGCGTCAAGGAGGGCATAGGCGGCCAAAACCACGAGTGCGCCTATGAGTGCGCGGACGAGGTAATTGGTGATAATGCGACCGTACAGGCTCTTGACGGTTCGAACCGACCAGGCAAAGAGGCGTGCCGTCAGACCGAAGATGATGGCGCTGATAACAACGATGGCAACCGTCCGCGGCGTCATGCCGGGAACGCTGGCGATGACATTCGCTTCGTACTCGGTGCCCAGGGCGAGTGATGTAAAGTAGCCGGTAAACGAGGCGACCAGGCAGTAGATGCCCGCGGTGTAGTCGATCTTGCCGATAAAGCACATCTCCATGCCAAAGAAAGCTCCGGCAAGGGGCGAACCGAATACGGCGCCAAAGGCCGATGAGATGCCGGCGAGCATGAGGTCGTGGTGGTCATGCTTTTTGAGGTGGGCGAGGCTCGAGATGTTGCTGGCGATGGTGCCGCCAATCTGCACCGCGGCTCCCTCGCGACCGGCCGATCCGCCCGTTAGGTGCGTGAGTGTGGAGCAGACGAAGGTGAGGACGGCCATGCGCATATGGATGAGGCGTGTGCCCAGAGCGGAGTCGATGACCAGGTTGTTGCCACGCTTTGCGGCGAGACCGTGGTTTTTGTACACCCATGCGGTGGCAACGCCCACAACGGGAAGCAAGGCGTAGACCCACGCATGGTGCTCGCGATAGTCGGTCGCGATATTCAACGAGGCCAAAAACGCCCAAGCGGCAACGCCCATGGCGAGCGAGACGATGACGACGAGTGCGAGCAACTTAGCGCTCGCGAGTAGGTTGCGGGCGTTGCGGCGCGTGTCGGCAGCCAAGAGATGCTCGGAGCGGGTGAGCTGATGCCTGCCTGCCGTGATGACGTCGTTCAGGGAAAAAAAGCCGCCTTCGTCGAGCGGCTGGGAATGATCCTGCGCTTCGTTTGCGCTTTCGGGTTTGTCGTTATGAGCCATACGTTCCTCTTTTAGGTTGCAACGCAAGCATTATAAAACGCGGTAAACGCGACGAGCCGGTGGGTTGGTTTCCATTCTATTTCGCGGCCTGCAACCGACAGGTGTATTTGCGGGTGCAGGCCGAGTCGCGGTCGTGCGTCGGGGGATTATACTGAGACAAGCATAAAGAATCGGCGTTCCTGTTGTTCGCCGTGGCATTAAGAGGTGCATATGGCAGAGAAACTCATTCCGCTGGAGGACGCGCAGTCGATTGTTCTGTCGCACGTTGTTCCGACCGATCTCGTCGAGACTCCCGTGTGGCAGGCCACCGGTCTTCCCTTGGCCGAGGACGCGGTGGCCGATATCGACATCTCGCCGTTTGCCAACAGCGCTATGGACGGATATGCCGTGCGCTCGGCGGACTTGGCGCAGGCGTCTGGTGAGACGCCGGTGACGCTCGACGTTATCGGACACGAGGCTGCGGGCCATGTGTTTGAGGGTGCTCTTGGCCCGGGCGAGACGGTCCGCATTATGACAGGCGCGCCGGTGCCCGAGGGTGCCGACGCCGTAGTGAAATACGAGATCGTCGACGTGCTCGACGGCGACGGTAACGAGGGCTCGCACGTGAGCTTCTCGGCGCCGGCCAAGGTGGGGGAGAACGTTCGCTCTGCCGCCGAGGAGGCCCATGCCGGCGATGTTGTGATACACGCCGGCGAGGTCGTGGCTCCGGCGGGCGCGGGTCTGCTGGCAAGCGCCGGTTACGCGAGCGTGAAGGTGCACGCTGCCCCACGTGTGGGCATCATCTCGCTGGGCACGGAATTGGTCGCACCGAGTAAAGTACCGGCGCGCGGTCAGATTCGCGATTCCAACTCCTCGGCGTTGATGGCCGAAGCACTCGATGCAGGAGCCGAGCCCGTGTTCTACGGCATTGCGTCTGATGATGAGCAGGCGATTGCCGAGCTGGTGCATCGCGCTGTGCGGGAGTGTGATTTTGTCATTACGAGCGGAGGCGCCTCGGCGGGCGATTACGACTATGTGACGGCACTCGTCCGGCACGAGGGCGAGGTGCTGTTCGATCGCATCTCGATGCGTCCGGGCAAGGCCATCACGTTTGGCTTGCTCGGGGGTAAGCCCTACCTGGGGCTTTCAGGCAATCCGGCCGCGGCGTATGTGGGCTTTGAGATGCTCGCCCGTCCGGCGATTCGCAAGATGCGCGGCTTTGCCGAGGGTCCGCGTCCCGTGCAGCAGGCGACGCTCACACACGGTGTGAAAAAGCGCCAGGACCGACGCTTCTTCGATCGCGCCACGGTTTTGCGCGACCCCAAGACCGGTGAGCTGATGGTGACCGAGGCCAAGACGCAGAATTCGGCGCTGCTTGGCACGATGCAGCGGGCCAACTGCCTGTTGCGTATTGACGAAGGACCGTGCGAGCTCAAGGCAGGAGATGTCGTGGACGTTGTTCGCGTCGACCTGCCCGAGGGCGCCGTGTTGTAGGAGGAATGCTATGGAGTTGAAGATTTCGATCGTGACGTGCTCGGATACGCGCGACCTTGCCCAGGACGAGGCTGGAGCCGCACTCGAGGAACTTATCGAGGCGCAGGGCTGGACGGTCGCCTCGCATGTGGTCGTGCGTGACGATGTCAGCGAGATTGGTGATGCCATTGTGGAAGCCGCCGATGAGTGCCACGCCAATGTCGTGCTCACCTGCGGCGGCACGGGGCTTTCGATGCGCGATGTGACGCCCGAGGCGACGCGTGCCGTTTGCGACCGCGATGTGCCGGGTATTGCAGAGGCGATTCGCGCGTACTCCATGACCAAGACGCGCCGCGCCATGCTCTCGCGCGCTATTTGCATGCAACGAGGTCATACACTTGTCGTAAACTTTCCCGGTTCTACGAAGGCCGCCCGCGAAAGCTGGGAGGCCATAGCAGACCAGCTGGAGCATGCGGCTCAGATGACAGCGGGCGGCGGACATACCAACTAAGCGGTTTACCTGCGGCGGGGCGACCTGAACGGCTGCTCCGCCTTTGTTTTCCGCCGAAGCGACGCCGAGGTGCACGGCAACTCGAAACTATATTCTCTGGCGAGAATAATTTCTCACTATCATTATTCGCGCGTAAGTATAATCTAGTAACAGAATAAAGCCTGCGGCGGGGTGCCCGGGCATAGCGTTCGAAAGGGTTGAATATGTTCGATATGGTTTCACGCCGCGGTTTTGTCTCGCTTTCTGCTGCCGCTGCCGCCGGCCTTGGCCTTGCCGGCTGCTCGGGCAACAAGACGTCCGAGCCCGCTGGTTCCGATGCCGGCTCCGCCAAGTCTTCCTCTAAGAAGAAGGCTGTCGAGCTGCAGGTCTTTGCCGCCAACTCTCTCGAGAAAGCTCTGCCCGAGGTTCAGGAGCTCTACGCCGAGCAGACCGGCACCACGTTTGCCGACACGCAGTTTAAGGCGTCTGGCGACCTTGTCGAGCAGATGCGCGCCGGTGCCGCCGTCGACGTGCTCATCACGGCCTCCAAGGGCACCATGGACGACGCCGAGGCCGCCGAGCTCGTCGACGTCGACACACGTGAGGACATGTTCGTCAACGACCTCGTGATCATTCGCGCCGAGGGATCCGACACCAAGGTCGAGGCCATCGCCGACGTCGCGAATCTGGACGGCAAGATCGCCATTGGCGACGCCAAGACCGTTCCCGCCGGCAAGTACGCCAACCAGGCGCTGGCTTCTGTGGGCCTCTACACCGGCACCGAGGGCGACGACGGCGAGTACGCGCCTGAGATCGCCGACAAGGTGGCCCTGGCTGACAAAGTTGGTACCGCCGCCGCCTATGTGTCCGCGGGCGACTGCGTGGCTGGCTTTGTCTATAGCTCCGACATCTTCCGCTACGACGGTGTCGAGGAGGCCTTTGTGTGTCCCGAGGACTCGCACAAGCCCATCGTGTATCCGGGTGCCGTTGCCGAGAGCTCCGAGCACGCCGACGAGGCCAAGGCGTTTATCGACTTTTGCCTGACCAACAAAAAGGCCCAGAAGATTTGGGCCAAGTACGGCTTTGAGCTTTCCGAGTAGTGCGGCTTGGCGCGATAATTCCATCGTTTTGTGTTTCACTCCGTCCTTGTATCCGCTTGGAGCTTTTCGTGCTTAATAGATTCCGCATGCTTGTCACCTGTGCTTTGACCTTCGCGCTTTGCTGGGTGCCGGGATTTGCGTTTGCTGGGGACGCTGAAGAAGGGGCCCAGGTTGCTGCGACCGCTCATGGGCTTTCCTATGGGATCGAGGGTTTTGAGCGGTTGGCCAGGGGGACCGCTCGTGCCATGGAGGGCCAGCCTGAGGGCTACCGGTTTCCCGTTGACGAGGACGTGGACCTTGTAGTGGCGCCTGCTGCCGATCGCGTTGTGGTGTGGATATCGCCTAAGGCGGTCGAGAAGTATGGATTGGATCCGCAGGATAACGAGTGCGTATCGGGTCTCAAAGCCCTCGTCTGCAAGCTCGACAGCGCAAACTGCATGGGAGGTGCGCAGCTAGGGGACGTGGATCTTCCTTGGTATGTCACGGCGGAAACAACGTTTGACGCCGGCGGGTATACCTATGGCTTTGACGAGCGCGGTGCGGATGGGGACCGCTATGTAGTGATTGCATCAGCCTCGGGTGATGCCAAGGGCGGCGCGCGTTGGCTTGATAGCGCTCAAATGGTAGAGGCATCGTCTGTCGTGTTGCGGGATGAGCAGGGGCCCTTGACCTCTCTGGCTTCCTTTTTGGGCGACATCGACTATCGCCCGTTTTGGGTGTCCATTAAAACGAGCGGCCTTGCCCTGCTGATCTCCTTTGCACTGGGCCTGTTCGCTGCGTGGAAGACTATGGGTACCTCGAGTCGCATCAAGGGCCTGCTCGATTCGGTCTTTACGATTCCTATGGTGCTGCCGCCCACGGTCTGCGGCTTTTTGCTCCTCATGCTGTTTGGCCGCTCGACCGGGGTGGGCCGGTGGCTCATCGCGCACGGCATCTCGATCGTCTTTACCTGGCCCGCGGCGGTCATTTCGGCCGTCGTTGTGTCGTTTCCGCTGGTCTACCGCACGGCGCTCGGAGCCTTCGAGAGCCTCGACACGCAGATGCTCGATGCGGCGCGCACGCTTGGCTGGTCCGAGCGTCGCATCTTTACCAAGCTTATGATGCCGCTTGGCTGGTCCTCGATTGCCGCCGGCACGGTGCTCGCCTTTGCCCGCGCGATGGGCGAGTTTGGCTGCACGCTGTTCTTTGCGGGCAACTACGCCGGTATTACGCAGACCATCCCCATCGCCATCTACTTTGAGTGGATGGGCGGCAACACATCGGTGGCCCTCTTTTGGGTCGCCGTCGTGATCGTGTTCAGTTTCCTGGTCATTCTGTTCATCAACATGTACACCGCGCATTCGCAAAAGTATCGCGAGCGGGGCCTTTCCCGTGCGGAGCGCAAACAGGCCAAAGATCTCGCCGGACAGGGCGATTCGCTCGACCCGGCGGGCGGCGATGCCTTGCGTATCGATCGCGAGGCACTGGCCGAGCTCATGCGCGATGATGCGGCGCCGCAGGGAGGTCGATAAGCTATGTCGCTCGTTTTGGATATCAAAAAGCGCTATCCCGGGTTTATGCTCGACATGCAGCTCGAGGCCGGCGAGGAGCGCGTGGCGCTGCTGGGCGCCTCGGGTTGCGGCAAGAGCTGCACACTGCGCTGCATTGCCGGTGTGGAGACGCCTGACGAGGGCAAGATCGTCGTCAACGGCGTGACCTTTTTTGACTCGGCGGCGGGCATCAACCTGTCGCCCCAGGCGCGCAAATGCGCCCTGCTGTTCCAAAACTATCAGCTGTTTCCCAACATGACGGTGGCCGATAACGTATGTGCCGGTGTAAAGGGCGCGGGCGATGCCGCCGCGCGCAAAAAGCTCGCCGAGCGCTATCTGAGCATTTTCGGTCTAGCCGATTTTGCCGACCGCTATCCCGCACGACTTTCGGGCGGTCAGCAGCAACGTGTGGCGCTTGCGCGCATGGTGGCGGCGCATCCGGGCATCTTTATGTTCGACGAGCCCATGAGCGCACTCGATTCCTATCTTAAGAGCGCCCTCGAACAGAACATGCTCGACCTGTTCGATGTGTGCAACCGCACCGTGCTCTACGTGAGCCACGATATCGACGAGGCATGTCGCCTGTGCCAGCGTATCTGCGTGATGCACGATGGGCATGTTGAGGAGATCGGCTCCGTCGAGGACGTGGTCCGCCGTCCGCAGACGCTGGCGGCACTGCGCCTGACGGGGTGCAAGAACACAAGCCGGGCGCGCAAGGTCGGCGACGAGGAAGTCGAGGCTCTCGACTGGGGCATGACCTTTAACGTGGGTCGCGAGGTTCCCGATAATGTGGCGTACCTGGGCATTCGCGCAAGCTACTTCCATGTTGACAATCGCGCGGAGCGGGGTCGCAACAGCTACGATTTGCACGTGGCCCGCGTGAGCGATTCGCGCTTTGAGCGGCTGGTGCTGCTGGACGTGCCGCGCGTCGATGCGCCCACGCGTCTGCAGTGGAAGGTCAACAAGGTGGGCGTGCCTGTCGACGAGCTGCCGCAAGCAGGCGAGACGCTGCGCATGCACTTCGATGCGAGTAAGATCCATTTGGTTTGTCGATAGCACCGGGTAATGCCGTCGGGGATATAAGCCTCGGCGGCTTTATCTTGCCGTTCGCCGAATGATGGATGACAAACTCTTATCAATCAAGATAATTATTTATTAAGCGACGCCACACGACGCTGTCGTACGAATGTCAACGGTGTTCGCATAGTCGATGACCGTTGATATAGTTGACCTCAACTTGTAAAGGAGGGTGCGCACATGCCGCAGACGACATACATTCGCCGCGTTGCCGCGCGCGCCCTATATATGGCTCGGAGCCGCATATGAGCAGGTATGTTCACGGCTCCGGGAGAGACGACGCACAACTAAATAATCAGCTGCAAAGCGGGTTCCCCAAAATTCCGGGTTTAAGCGCGGCTGGGTTTTCGCCACCCACCGTGCAGCAATACCGTAGCTATTCATTTTTGGTTCGAGAGGGGAACCGTCATGGCTGAAGAATTTGATTTCCATCCGATGTGGGAGAGCCTCGGCATGAATCTTGCCGACCACGACATGCTGCTGGGCGCCGTGGGCCAGATGTACGGCGATATGTTCCTGACGCAGAATAATCGCCCCAAGTCCACGTCCTACCTGGATTTTGTCGCCACCAACATCCACAGCGGCCGTATTAAGGAGATGCTCGACAAGAAGGAGGCTGGCGAGGCCACCAAGATCGTGGGCTCGTTCTGCGTCTACGTGCCCGAGGAGATCGTGCTTGCCTGTGACGGCATTCCCGTTGGTCTGTGCTCGGGTGCCGATTGGGCAACCGATAAGGTCGAGGAGCACCTGCCGCGCAATACCTGCCCGCTTATCAAGAGCTTTGCCGGCTTTAAGTTGGGCGAGGTTTGCCCCTACATTGAGTCGAGTGACCTGGTGGTGGGCGAGAACACCTGCGATGGCAAGAAGAAGGCTTATGAGTTTTTTGCCACGCAAAAGAACATGTACGTCATGGATATTCCCAACGTGCACGACGAGTCGACGCTCGTGACCTGGAAGGCCGAGGTCAAGAAGCTCGCCGCCAAAATCGAGGAAGAGTGTGGCGTCAAGATTACGCCCGAGCGTCTGAAGGCCGCCATCCACGCCGTCAATGAGAAGCGTCGCGCCCTGCAGCGCCTCGCTGCCACGCGCGCTGCCGACCCGGCGCCCATCAGCGGTCTCGACAGCCTGCTGACCGTTCAGGCCGCCTTTATGGACGACACGCCGCGTCTGACCGGAGCCATCAACGATATGGCGGCTGAGTGCGAGCAGCGTGTCGAGGCCGGCGAGGGCGTGGCGCGCAAGGGGACCAAGCGCATCCTGTACACCGGTACGCCCATGGCCGTGCCCAACTGGAAGCTGTTCAACCTCATCGAGAAGGCCGGCGGCGTCGTGGTGGGCGAGGAGTCCTGCACGGGCTCGCGCTACTACAAGGATCTGGTCGACGAGTCCGGCGAGACGGTCGACGAGATGCTCGATGCCATCGCCGAGCGCTACTTTAAGATCAACTGCGCCGTCTTTACGCCCAACGACCAGCGTATGAAGGACATTGTCCAGATGGCCAAGGACCTGCATGCCGACGGCATCGTCGACGTGGCCCTGCAGTTCTGCACGCTCTACGAGATGGAGTCGTTTGCCGTGGAGAAGGCCGCCGAGGAGGCGGGCATTCCGTTTATGCACATCACGACCGACTACGCCGGCGAGGATGCCGGTCAGCTCCAGACCCGTATTGAGGCGTTCCTGGAAACCATTTAGGTTTAGGCCCTACCTACCTTCGTGGTAGGACTTCGAATATGCTGTCCTGAGCCGACGGGTGCCCGGATGTGCCGCAGGGTGCCTGTCGGCTGAGCATAGTTTTCTGCACGTTTGTTCAACAAGAGAGGATTTCGATGAACAACGACCTTTTCAAGGCGGGCATCTCCCGTCGCAGCTTTCTGACCGGAGCCGGAGCCCTAGGCGTGCTGGCGGGACTGGGCCTTACGGGCTGCGGCGGCTCCAATTCTGCGAGCGGCAGCGCCGCGGGTAACGCGAGTGCGACCGATGGTCTCGTGATTCCCGTCTCCGCCACGGTGACCTCGCTCAACCGCGATCTTGAGAGCATGGCCGAGGGCTTCCTAGAGCTCAAGGGCTTTACCACCGAGCTCTATGTCGTCGATAACGGCGACACACGCTACTACCTTGCCGAGAGCTGTGACACCGACGACGGACAGACCTACACGCTCAAGCTGCGTGACGGCCTCAAATGGCATGATGGCGAGGCCATCACCGCCGACGACGTGATCTTCACGCTCGACTGCAACGCCGAGACCGACAACGGTGCTGGCTACACCAACTGCGTCTTTGTGGGCGAGGATCCTGTTACCTACGAGAAGGTCGACGACCTGACCGTCAAGATCACCCTTCCCGTGGTCTCCGCCTCATACTTTGAGATTCTGAGCCATCTGGTGCTGATCCCCAAGCACGCCTTTGACGGCAACACCGATATCAAGTCCGCCAAGGCTAACCTCACCGATATAGGCTCCGGCCCCTACAAACTCAAGGAGTTCAAGGACGGCGAGTCACTCGTTCTCGAGGCCTTCGAGGATTACTACAAGGGCGCCCCGAGCATCAAGACGCTCACCTTCAAGGTGATCGGCGATGCTAGCGCTCAGCAGGTTGCCTTCAAAAACGGCGAAGTCAACTTGCTGCCCGTTACCACCGAGACGGTGGCCAAGGAGTACCGCGACAGCAGCGATGTGACGCTCACCTCGATCCCCGAGGGCCGCGTCAACTACCTTGCCTGGAACAAGTACTGCGAGACCTGGAGCGATAAGGACGCCGTGGCGGCCGTCTTTGCCGCGCTCGACGTTCAGGAGATCGTCGACACGGTTTACGGCGAGAACCTCGCCGTGGTGGCCAACTCCATCTTTTCCAACCGCACACTCTACCACAGCGATTCCGTCAAGGCGTATAAACAGGACGTGGACAAGGCCAAGAAGCTCGCCGAGAGCTCCGGTCTTGCGGGGAAGACCGTCAAGCTCTACTTCAACGCCGACCGTGCCTACATGAAGGAGACCGCTCAGGTTATCCAGCAGCAGCTCAAGACCATCGACGTGACGGTCGACGTCCAAGGCGTGGAGTCCAACGGCTTCTTCGACATCGTCTTTACCGATCAGGCCGACTATGAGCTCTATCTCAACGGCTACGCCTCCGCGGGCGATCCCGACAACGTGGTCGTTGGCATGTACGACGGCACCTGGGGCATCAACGTGGATACCCCGCAGGAGGTCCTCGACCTCTTTATCCAGGGTCGCGGTACCGTTGACGAGAAGCAGCGTGAGGAGACCTACGCCGACCTTCAGCAGAAGGCCCACGATGCCAACCTCGTTTTCCCGATCGCCTACCCCAACTACTGCTTTGTCGCGCCTTCCAACCTCAAGGGCGTCGATACGTGCCAGACCACGCCGATCTTCGAGGACTACACCGAGATCAAGTTCGATTAGCCTCATATGGTTGCGGCCCACATAGGGCTCGATGGGGGCGCGGGCGCCGTTTGCCGTCCGTGCCCCTTGCACATGAAAGGAATCCATGAGATCGTATCTGCTCAAACGCCTCTCCCAGACAGCGCTCGTCTTTGTCCTGGTGTCGATGTTCGCCTTCTCGATCGTCTACTTTGCACCGGGCGACCCGCTCTACCTTTACACGTCCCCCTCGGTCTCATCGCATAAGCTTTCCGATGAGCAGTTGGAGTCGATGAGGGACTCATTGGGTCTCTCGGGCAATATCGCCGAGCGTTATGTGAGCTGGGCGGGAAAGATGCTCCAGGGCGATTGGGGTCTCTCCACGAGCAACCATCAGCCCGTCAAGGACCAGATCCTGAGCAGGCTGCCCAACACCGTGGGGCTCATGGGCGCCGCGCTCGTTCTCTCGGTGGCTCTCGCGATTCCGTTGGGTCTGCTCGCGGGCTATTTTAGAAACCGGCTGCCCGATAACGTGATCAGCCTTTTGACCTATATCGGCATCTCGGTGCCCCCGTTTTGGTTTGGCATCATGCTGATCATCCTGTTCGCGCTTGTGCTGGGCGTGCTGCCGAGCTCGGGCATGCGCACCATCGGCGTCAACGACCCCGTCGATGTGGCGCGCCACGCTATCCTTCCCGTGATCGTGCTCTCGGTGGGAAACACAGCCACCTTTGTGCGCTACCTGCGTGCGGGCGTGATCTCGCAGATGCGCGAGGAGTACGTCACCGTTGCCGTGGCCCAGGGAAACCCGCGCCGCCGTGTGCTCACGCACCATGTGCTGCGCAACTCAATCCTGCCGCTCATCACCATGGTGGGTATGAACTTTGGCACGCTCGTCACGGGCTCGTTTATCGTGGAGAGCGTATTTGGCTGGCCCGGGCTGGGCGTGCTCTGCATGGATGCCGTCAACAACCGCGACTACACCATGATCATGGGCATCACGATGCTCGCCTCGTACCTCCTTTTGATCGGAAACCTGCTTGCTGACGTTCTCTACGCCGTTGTCGATCCGCGCATTCGCCTGGACGGAGGTTCCGATGAATAGGGCCCGACTCTTCAAGCACATGGCCAAGAACCGCTTGGCCCCGGTTTGCACCGTCATCCTCTGCGTGATCGTGTTGGGCGCGCTGCTGGCACCGCTCTCTCCCTACGATCCCGACGCGCTCTCGCCCGACAAGCTGATGGGCCCCTGCGCCGAGCATCTGCTGGGAACCGATGACCTGGGTCGCGATACGTTTACCCGCGCCCTGTACGGCGGGCGTGTGTCGCTTTTGGTGGGCTTTGCCGCCATGGCCGTGGCCGTGGTGATCGGGTGCCTGGTGGGATCTGTTGCCGGGTACGCGGGCGGAAAGGTCGATGCGGTGCTGATGCGCATCGTCGACGTGTTCCTCTCGGTTCCCAGCCTGCTGTTTATCATCGTGGTCTACGCCTTTGCGCCGCGCAACCTCGTGACGCTGGTGTTTATGCTCGCCTTTTTCTCGTGGACCTCGGTTGCGCGCGTTACCCGCGCGCAGACGCTCACGCTCAAGCAGCGCGACTTCGTGGATGCTGCGCGAGCACTCGGTGCGGGGCATGCGCGCATTATCCTGCGCTACATCATGCCCAACCTGTTGCCTCAGGTGATCGTTGCCGCGAGCCTTGCGGTGGCTAACGCGATCCTCGATGAGAGCGCGCTCTCGTTTTTGGGC
The DNA here is from genome assembly GCA_900547765.1 of uncultured Collinsella sp. Taxonomy (GTDB): domain Bacteria; phylum Actinomycetota; class Coriobacteriia; order Coriobacteriales; family Coriobacteriaceae; genus Collinsella. The sequence continues at coordinate 25,660 of URIA01000024.1, forward strand.
TATGGTGTTCAACTGCCCATGGCTTCGTGGGGCTCCATGCTCCAGGGGGCTCAGCAGTACATTCTCTACAGTCCCGTGCTCGCGCTCGTGCCGGGGCTCTTTATCTTGCTTACGGTGCTCTGCTTCAACGTGTTGGGAGACACGCTCCAGCAGGCGCTCGATCCAAGGCAGCTCTAATCGCTCTTCGCGAGCCTGGGGCTAAGTCATTTTAGATTTTCAAAGAGGGGAGAATCACATGGAGGAAATCGAACAAACGCCGTTGCCGTCCACGTTTGAGGAGTTCAACGAGCAGCGCAAGGCCGCGTTTATTCGCGTTAAGGATTATAAGCAGGCCGGCAATCGCCTGGTCGGCTTTTTGTGCAGCTATACGCCGCTCGAGATTATCGATGCCGCGGGGGCTGCGAGCGTGGCGCTGTGCGGTACGTCCGATGAGGTGATTCCAGAGGCCGAGAAGGTGCTGCCGGCAAATCTTTGTCCGCTCATCAAGTCGACGTACGGTTTTGCCTATTCGCAAAAGTGCCCGTTTACGTACTTTAGCGACATGATCATCGGCGAGACCACCTGCGACGGCAAGAAGAAGATGTACGAGCTGCTCAACGAGCTCAAGCGCACGCACATTCTGCATCTTCCGCAGGGTCGCGATCGCGCCTACGAGCGCGAGGGCTGGTACGAGGAGTGCCGTCTGCTCAAGGAGGAGCTCGAGAACTTCTACGGTATTACGATTACTGATGACGACCTGCGCGCCGCCGTCCGTCGTCGCAATCGCCTACGTGCTGCCCAGCTCGAGATGTTTGCGCTGCAGGCCAACCAGCCGGCGGCCATGAGTGGCGTCGACCTGATGAGCACTATGTTTGCCGGTACGTTCAGCTTTGATATCGAGGCCTATACGCAGCAGCTGGAGCAAAAGGTTGCCAAGCTGCGCGAGGCCTACGACGCGGGCGAGCGCCCGGTTGCGGCGGACGCCAAGCGCATTCTGATCACCGGCTGCCCAGTGGGCGGCGTGATCAACAAGATCGGTCGCACCATCGAGTCCAACGGCGGCGTGGTCGTGTGTATGGACGACTGCTCGGGCGAGCGCACGGCGGCCATGATGATCGACCCGGAGGCTCCCGACATCCTGCGCGCCATCGCCGACCGCTACCTGGATATCAACTGCTCGGTCATGACGCCCAACGACGGTCGTATGGACAACACCCTGGCCATGTGCGAGAAATACCACGTCGACGGTGTGGTGGAGAATGTGCTCCAGGCGTGCCACACCTTTAACGTGGAGAGTGCGCGCATGCAGGAGGCTGTCGAGGGTGCGGGTATTCCGTACATGAAGATCGAGACCGATTACAGCAACGGCGACATGGGCCAGATCGAGACCCGCATCGCCGCCTTCATCGAAACCCTCTAGCTTCCTCAGGCGCCGGATCTTGCTCCTCAAACCGTCGCTTGCGTACCCAAAGTACGCTGCGCTCCTCTTTCGGGGCAATCTCCGGCACCTGAGAAACCTAGGGCTAAGGCGCCTGAACGCGCCGCTACCTTTGATGTTTAGATTGGAAGAGAGCCATGATAGGGATCGGGATCGATATCGGGTCTACGGCGGCTAAGGCTGCAGTGGTCGACGGGGAGGGTTCGGTGGCGTGGACGTGCGTGCAGCCAACCGGGTTCTCCTCGGTCGATGCTTCCGAGCGGCTGCGCGAGGCACTGGTAGCGGCCGGCTATGACGTGACAGCCGACGACGTGCGCGTGATCGCGACTGGCTACGGCCGTGTTGCCGTGCCCTATGCGCACAAGGTCGTGACCGAGATTACCTGCCACGGCACCGGTGCCGTGCGCCTGTTTGGCGACCACGGCACCGTGATCGACGTGGGCGGTCAGGACACCAAGGTCATCCAACTCAAGGGCGGCCGCGTGGCCAAGTTTGCCATGAACGACAAGTGTGCCGCCGGCACGGGGCGCTTTTTGGAGATCATGGCCGACCGCCTAGGCATTTCCCAGCAGCAGATGGCCGACCTGGCGCGTTCCGGCGAGCCCACCAAGATATCCAGCATGTGCACGGTCTTTGCCGAAAGTGAGGTCATCAGCCTGATCGGTCGCGGTGAGCCGCGCGAGAACATTGCGCGTGGCGTGATCGACAGCGTGGTTTCGCGCGTGGCGACCATGGCCGGGCAGGCCGCGGGCGCCCCGTACTACCTGACCGGCGGCCTGTGCGAGAACGCCTTCGTGGTGGAGCGGCTGGGCGAGCTACTGGGGTCGCCGGTGACCACCTCGCCCCAGGCTCGCTTTGCCGGTGCCATCGGCGCGGCGATTCGCGCCGCCGCCTTGGCCTAGGGGTGTACCGCGACATGCGCATCCTCAATATCTCGGCACAAAAACCAGATAGCACCGGCAGCGGCACCTATCTTGCCGCGCTCGTGCGCGAGCAGATCGAGACGGGGCATCGCGCCGCCGTGCTTTGCGGCGCGGCTCCGGGTGATACCCAAGGCGAGCTGGACCGACGTGCTGCCGTGTTTGCCGTACCGTTCGAGTCGCCCGAGCTGCCGTTTCCCATCTGCGGTATGTCCGATGTCATGCCCTATCCCTCTACACGCTATCGTGATCTGACGCCTTCGATGCTCAAGGCATTTGAGCGGGCATTTGCTGCTGCAATCGATCGGGCGGTGGCTGAGTTTCGGCCCGATCTGGTGCTCTGCCATCACCTGTATCTGGTGACCGCATTGGCGCGCGAGTGTGTCCGGGGCGTGCCAGTTGTTGCAGTGTGCCATTCGACCGACCTGCGCCAGCTGCGTTCGCATGCGCTCGAGCGCGATCGCATCGTAAGTGCGGTTCGTCGGCTCGATGCCGTCTTTGCGCTCCATGCTGAGCAGGCTGAGCAGATTAGCCTGGTGTGCGGCGTCGATACCGATCGCATCCACGTGATTGGGACGGGCTACGACCATCGCGTCTTCTGTCGCGACGCAAGCGTGGCGAGGCAGCCGGGATCGCTTGTGTACGTGGGCAAGATTTGCTTTAAAAAGGGCGTCGAGTCGCTGGTTCGAGCCGTGTCATTGCCGATTGACGATGGCGTCCGCCCATCTGGCTTGGTACTTGTGGGCGGCCGCGGGGACGATGCCGAGTACGCGCGTATCGAGCGCTTGACCGCGGCCTCGGATGTGCCGGTGACGCTGGCGGGGCGCCTGGATAGCGATGAGCTCGTGCGTGCCTACCGCAGTTCCGACGTTTTTGTGCTGCCTTCGTTTTACGAGGGTCTGCCGCTCGTGACGATTGAGGCCCTCGCGTGCGGCTGCAAAGTTGTGGCGACCGATTTGCCCGGCGTTCGTCCCTGGATGGAGGCGATGCTTCCCGGTGCTCCCGTGACGTGGGTGGCGTCGCCGCGTATGACGGATGTCGACACGCCCGTGGCGGCCGACCTTCCGTTGTTTGAGCGCGCACTGGCAGATGCTATCGCGCAGGCGCTTGCGGCTCCGCCTTCGACGTTCGAGCCGTCGGCGGTCTCTTGGGAAGCGTGCCTGGCGCGTATACTTAAAGTCGTTGATTTGTTGGAAGGGAGGTTCGTATGGCTAAGGACACCATGAGGCTCACGTCTATGACGGCCGCGAGCGGTTGAGCCGCTAAGTTGGCTCCTGGAGCCCTCGCCCAGGTCCTGGGCGACTTGCCAAATGTGCATAACGACAACTTACTCGTGGGGTTCGATACTTCTGACGATGCGAGCGTCTTCCGCGTAGGGGAGAACCTGGGGCTTGTGCAGTCCATCGACTTCTTCCCGCCGATGGTCGACGACCCGTTTCTGTTTGGCCAGATTGCCGCGGCCAACTCGCTGTCGGACATCTACGCCATGGGCGGGCGGCCGAGCCATGCCATGAACCTACTCTGCATACCCAGTTGTCTGGGCATCGAGGTTGCCGGTCAGATTCTGGCGGGCGGCGCCGACAAGTGCGTCGAGGCGGGTTGCTCCATCGCGGGCGGCCATACCATCAACGACGACGAGCCCAAGTACGGCCTGTCCGTGAGCGGGTTTGTGCCACTCGACCGTATGCTCGCCAACAGCGGCGCGCGCGTGGGCGATGCGTTGCTGCTGACCAAGGCGATCGGCTCGGGCATTATCACCACGGCCATTAAGGGTGAGCTCATCGAGCAGGACGAGGCCGCAGCCATGTTTGACTCGATGCGCACCCTCAACGAGGCCCCGATTCGTCTGGCCGAGGGACTCGAGCTTCACGGCTGCACCGACATTACGGGCTTTGGCCTGATCGGGCACGCGTGTGAGATGGCCGAGGGCTCGGGCGTGCAGGTTGAGCTTGCGTCGGGAGCGGTGCCACTCTTTGATCAGGTGCTTGACATGGCGCGTCTGGGCATTATCCCCGCGGGCTCCTATCGCAACCAGGACTTCTTTGGCCCGCGCGTGGCTGCCGACGAGAACCTGGAGCCGGGTATGCTCGACGCGCTGTACGATCCACAGACGTCTGGTGGCCTGCTTATCGCGGCACCTGCTGCCGATGTGGATGAGCTTGCGCGCCGTCTGCATGCCGAAGGACGTATCGCCGCCGTCGTCGGTCGCGTGTGCGAGCCGGTGCCAGGCGGTCCTGCCGTCCACGTTGTCCGTTAACGACACGTTTATTGAGCTATGTACTGTCCTAAAACGATTTATTCGAAAGGAAAAACTATGTCTACCAAAATTGAAGTCAATGCCATGGGCGATGCCTGCCCGCTGCCCGTCGTCAAGACGCTTAAGGCACTCAAACAGCTTGATGGCGAGGGTGCCGTGGTGACCTCGGTCGATAACGAGACCGCCGTCAAGAACATCTCCAAGATGGCGCAGGAGAAGGGCTGCACGGCCTCGGTCGAGAAGGTTTCTGACGCCGAGTGGCACGTGACCGTGGCGACCTCTGGCGCCGTTGCCGTGGCCGATCCCGAACAGTATGGCGCTGCCTTCTGTGATGCCAGCGCCGGCAAGGGCAAGCTCGTCATTTCCGTCTACACCGACTGTATGGGCCGCGGCGACGACGAACTGGGCCACAAGCTCATGAAGGCCTTCATCTTTGCCGTGACGCAGCAGGAGGAGCTGCCCGCGACCATGCTGTTCTATAACGGCGGCGCCAAGCTCACCGTCGAGGGCTCGCCGGTGCTCGACGACCTGAAGGGTCTGGCCGAGCAGGGTGTCGAGATTCTTACCTGCGGCACCTGCCTCGATCACTATGGCATTAAGGACCAGCTCGCGGTGGGCGAGGTCACCAACATGTACGTGATCGTAGAGAAGATGGAGCAGGCCGTGCGCGTCGTGCGCCCGTAGCGTATTGGTTGGAGTTGCCATGAGGGAGAAGCGCCCGGCGCTTGTCATCACGTTTCCCACTACGGCGGCCGCCATGGGCTGCGAGTCCCTGGGCATCGAGCGCGGTCTTCCTGGGCGAACGATTCCCGTGCCCGGGGAGGTCGCTGCCGGCTGCGGTTTGGCGTGGAAGGCACAGCCTTCGGATGAGGACCTGCTGCGCGGCGAGCTTTCCGCGGCGGGCGTCCCCACCGAGGGTTTTACGGTGATCGACATGTGGGAGGTCGTGCGATGATCTACCTGGATAACGCGGCGACGACCATGCACAAGCCGCAAACGGTCATCGATGCCGTGGTGCAGGCGATGTGCTCGCTCGGCAATGCCGGACGCGGCGCGACGTCGGGTGCGCTCGATGCGGCCCGTACCATCCACGGCTGTCGCGCCAAGCTTGCGCGCCTGCTGGGCTGCCCGCGGGCCGATCATGTTTGTTTTACGCCCAACTCCACCGCGGCGCTCAATACCGTCATCAATGGCGTGGTGCGCCCCGGCGACCGCGTGGTCACGACAGTGCTCGAGCACAACTCGGTGCTGCGTCCGCTCAATCGCCTGGCGGTAGAGCAGGGCGTGACCGTTGAGCATGCGGGCTGCGACGCGAACGGCGTGCTCGACTACGACGAACTCGAGCGGTTGGTCGCGCCGGGCACGCGTGCCGTGGTGGTGACGCACGCCTCCAATGTGACCGGCAACGCGGTCGACATTGCACGCGTAGCCGCCATGGCCCATGCGGCCGGTGCGCTCGTGATCGTCGATGCCTCGCAGTCTGCCGGCACGGCGCATATCGATATGCAGGCCATGGGGCTCGACGTGGTGTGCTTTACTGGCCACAAGGGGTTCATGGGTCCGCAGGGCACCGGCGGCCTGGCCGTGGCGGAGGGCATTGACGTGGCGCCGTGGGCCATGGGCGGCACGGGCGTGCACAGCTTCGATGCGCTGCAGCCGCTTGGGTGGCCCACGCGCCTTGAGGCGGGCACGCTCAACGGTCACGGCATCGCGGGACTTTCCGCAGGTCTCGACTTTATCGAGGCCCAGGGTGGGGTCGAGGCGATTGCTGCCCACGAGCGTGCGCTCGCCGATCGCCTCCTTGCCGGCGTGCGCGAGATTCCGGGGATTAAGCTCTACGGTGCCTTTGACCAGCCGACGCGCTCTGCGATTGTGTCGCTCAACGTGGGCGATATCGATTCTGCCGAGATCTCGGATGCGCTCATGCAAGGGTGGGGGATTGCGACGCGCCCCGGCGCCCATTGCGCCCCGCTCATGCACCGTGCGCTGGGAACCGAGCGCCAGGGCGTCGTCCGCTTCTCATTTGGGTATTTCAACACGACCGAAGAAGTCGACACGGCTATCGATGCTCTGTGCGATTTAGCCTGCTAAAGCTGCTAGAGCGTATATACTTGCGGGACGGGTGTTTTTGCCCGTCCCATTTTTTGTTTCAACCCGAAAGGTGTGTCTATGGTCTCATCCGCCCCGCGCGGTCTGCGCTCCGACCATGTCGTTACCGTCGGCATTGCGCTGTTCTCGATGCTCTTTGGCGCCGGCAATCTCATTATTCCGCCGCTGCTGGCGCTGCAGGCAGGTTCTGCCACGCCGGTTGCCATGATCGGCTTTTTGATTGCCGCTATCGGTCTGCCCGTCATGGGCTTTATCGCCGTCGCGCTCGCCGGAACGGCGCGCGAGCTTGCCGGCCGCGTGCACCCCAAGTTTGGTGAATTCTTTGTCGCGACGGTCTACCTTGCCATCGGTCCGTGCCTGGCCATTCCGCGCACAAGCTCTACGGCGTTCGAAATGCTGGTGCCGCTGCTACCCGAGGGCGTTTCGCTCGGCACAGCACGTCTGGTGTTTGCCATCGGGTTCTTCGTCGTCGCGTTTGTGCTCACGCTGCGCCCGGGTGTCATCACACGCGTGCTCGGCCGCATTACGGGCCCCGCGCTCATTGCGCTTATCGTGCTGGTCGTGGGTGCTGCCGTGATCTCGCCGCTGGGACCGGCTGCCGCGCCTCAGGCTCCCTACGATGCAGGCGCCGCCGTGCAGGGCTTTCTGACTGGCTATCAGACCATGGACCTGCTCGCGTCGCTCGCCTTCGGCATCATCATCGCCGAGACCATCCACGAGTTGGGTGTTACCGATGACAAGCGCGTGGCCTTCGAGATTTCGCGTTCCGGTGTGATCGCCGGCGTGCTCATGGCCATCATCTACTGCGGCTTGGGCCTTGCCGGTATGCAGCTCGGTACCGTGATGCCCGACGCTACCAACGGCGCAGCCATCCTCGCTCGTTCGGCCTCCATGCACTTTGGGCTTGCCGGCACGGTCGTGGTCTTCGCCATCTTCTTCCTCGCCTGCATGAACGTGTGCATCGGCCTCATCAGCTGCTGCTCGCGTTACTTCTGCGAGACGTATGTGGTCGAAGGGGGAGCGGAGGCCTCCGAGGAGGACATGCGCCGTCCCTTTGCGGTTCTCGCCTTTGTGTTCGCGGCATTTTCGTGCGTGCTCTCCAACGTGGGCCTCGACGTCATTCTTATGTTCTCGGTACCTATGCTCAACGCCCTGTATCCCGTTGCCATCGTGCTGGTACTGATGGGCCTGGTGCACGGCTTTTGCGACGCTCATCCGCAGGTGTGGGTCTGGGTCGGCGGCGTGGTCGCGGTGCAGAGTGTGATCACCTCGGTCCGCGACGCATTCTTTGCGGGCGCGTGGTTGCCGTTCGATGCGCTGCCGTTGGCGGACATTGGAGCCGCGTGGGCGCCGGTCGCCGTGGTGGCGTTTGTGATTGGCCTGCTCCATAGTCGTTTTGTTGCACATTCGAGGAGCTAAGGCATCAATGCTTGCACAGGCGGGGAGTCTCCCCTATAATTTCCTTCGCTTTGGGACACGCAAGGTTTAGACCTTAGCTGCTCAACACCTTCGGGACGTGGCGCAGTTTGGTAGCGCGCCTGCTTTGGGAGCAGGATGTCGCAGGTTCAAATCCTGTCGTCCCGACCATATCTTGCGGGCGTAGTTCAATGGTAGAACCCCAGCCTTCCAAGCTGATGACGCGGGTTCGATTCCCGTCGCCCGCTCCATAGGATAGTTTTAGGCTCTGTTAGACCAGGATTGACATACATGTGTCCCCACGGTGCCATATCGTTGA
>URIA01000025.1 GCA_900547765.1 uncultured Collinsella sp.
CCTCTCCGCAGCGCTCGTCCTGGGCGGGAATGCCCTGCTCGACGCCGGCTGGGGGGTCGGCGCTGCGCTCGATCGCCGACCGCGTGCTGCCCAACCTTGAGATCGCCATGTGGGCGCCCGCGCTCGGGCCCGGCAGCCACGCGAGCTCCTACGCCGACGCCACCGGGGCGGGGGCGAACTACGTCTACCTGGTGGACGCGGCGGACGACAGGGGCAATGTCCGAGAGCTCCAGCTCATCTTCTTCGGGCGGGAGTCGGACGGCGAGGGCTGGCTCGGGATCGAGGCGCGCGGCGGCTCGGGCGTGCGCTACCGCGCGTGCGAAGCGGCTGAGGCGCCCGCAGCTGCGCGCGGGGCTCTGGACCGCTGAATGCGGCGCTAGTACAATTCCGACGAGAGTTTCAGGAGGTCTAACATGGCGAGGATACTGGCAGTGGATGATGAACGGGCGATCCTCGACGCTCTCGCGCGCGTCCTCGGCCGCGACGGCCATGAGGTCGTCAGGGAGGCGGACCCGACGGCGGTCCCGGGGATGGACCTCTCGCGCTTCGACCTCGTGCTCTGCGACGTCATGATGCCGGGGCTCGATGGCTTCGAGCTCGTGCGGCAGATCCGCCCGGACTTCGACGGGCCCATCGTCTTCCTGACCGCTCGCGTGGCCGAGGAGGATGCTGTGGCCGGCTACGGCCTGGGCGCCGACGACTACGTCCGCAAGCCCTTCGGGGCCGCGGAGCTGCGCGCCAAGGTCGCGGCCCATCTACGCCGTGAGCGCCGGCCGCGCTCGCACGCCCTCTCCTTCGGGGAGGTGCGGATCGACCTCGGGGCGCGCGGCCTCGCCGTGGGTGGCGAGGCCGTGCCGCTCACGCCCACCGAGTACGCCATCTGCGAGTACCTCGCTCGTCATCCCGGGCAGGTCATGAGCCGCGCGCAGATACGCGAGGCGGTGCTCGGCTGGGAGAGCGACGCCGACGATGCGGCCATATCCATGCAGGTCAGCCGCGCCCGGAGGAAACTCTCCGAGGCCGGCGCCGATCCGATCGCGACCGTCTGGGGGATGGGGTACAAGTGGCAGCTCTGAGGATCGGGGCGCGAGGTCGCGGGGGCATGCCGCTCTCCTTCGTCATCGCGCGCTACTTCGCCTACGCGTTCGCGGCGGTCGCCACGGCGTGGCTTGCCTCGTTCATGGCGCTCTCCGCAGCGATCAACGCGGGCTTCGTCTACGAGGCAAGCTGGGGGCCGGCCAATGTGCGCGAGGTCGCGGAGGGCCTGGCACGCGACGGCGTCTGCGGGCAGCAGGACGTGCCGACGGCGTACCGCTACCTCATCCTGAACAAGGACGGAAACGTGCTGATGACAGACCTCGAGAGCACGCGGCTCGAGGACGCGAAGGAAATGGCTCGTACGGCACTCGCCGCGGATCCGGGCACAGTGGAGATCGAGGGCGGGGGTTCGGGCCTCACCTACGCTGCGTTCCCGCTCAAGGGCGGCGGGGCCTGCGCACTCGTCAGCGAGTACCTGCCGCAGTGGGTCTCGCGCGATCTCGCCAGCCTGCTTCCCAACCCGCAGAACCTCATGCTCGTCGGCGCCGCTGTGGGAAGCGCGCTCGCGCTCGCGCTCGTGGCGCGCCGTGCGAGCCGCGTGATCTCGCGCAAGATGGCGCCGCTCGCGGAGGCGGCGGGGCGCGTCGGCGCGGGGGAGCTCGACTTCGCGGTCGGCAGCACCAACGTGCGTGAGGTGAACGACGTCCTCGCCGCGATGGACGCCATGCGGGCCTCCCTCTCCGAGTCGCTCGAGGCCCGCTGGGCCGCGGAGCGGGGGCAGCGCGAGCAGATGGCGTCGCTCGCCCACGACCTCAAGACGCCGCTCACCGTGCTGCGCGTCAACGCCGACTTCGTGGCGGAGGAGCTGGAAGACGAGAATGACAGCGACCTCTCGGCCGCCGCGCGCGACATAGCCGGCGGTGTCGAAAGGCTCGACGGCTACGTGCGCCTGCTCATCGAGGCCTCGCGCGGGTCCGGCGGGGCGGAGAGGGCCCCCATGCGGCCGGCCGAGCTCTGCGAACAGGTCCTCGCCGAGGCCGCCCAGATCGCCCGGGCGCGAGGCGTGACGCTCGACGCGGCCACGGGCCCCGCTGTCGCGGGCGCGCCCGAGGCCCCGCTCGACCGAACCGCCCTGGCGCGAGCCGCCGCGAACCTCGTGGTCAACGCCGCCGAGCACGCGCGCTCGCGCGTGGCGGTCTCCTGCGACGTCTCGGGCGGCCACCTCGTCATCGAGGTGGCCGACGACGGACCGGGCTTCTCTCCCGCCGCCCTCGAACGCGGCTGCGAGCGTCTCTTCACAGACGACTCGTCCCGCTCCGCGCGCGACGGAGGCCGCCACTACGGGCTCGGCCTCCACGTCGCCTCCGAGGTCGCGAGCGCCCACGGGGGCTCCGTCTCGCTCGCCAACAGCCCCTCGGGCGGCGCGATGGTCACCATCGCGGTCCCCCTGTGCGGGATCTGACGACTTCCTCGTTGTCTACCTCGACTGCGATATGTCGCTCGCCGAGGTAGACAACGAGATGGTGTTGCGTCTGCCCCGCTTGGTGCTTCTAGCTCAAATTTGATCTGATGTAAGGCTCGTGCAATCCTGCATGGGCCGTTCTTTTGGCAATTGCTCGACCGATTCGTGGCTTGAAACACAAATATAATCGAGTTAAGGAGACATGGGGTCACACAGCGGCTCTCAGAGCACCCGCCGCACTCCCCCGCCATTACCTCTGCGGGGTCCTCGTGTAGAGCTCATCCTGCTTGGCATTTCGCTGCAACAGCCCACTTGTCCACCGATCAAGTGAACTACTGGAATAAATACAGCGACACGCTTGTTCGTCACAGTCGCTATATCCGTGTAAATCGCCGCGATAAATACAGCCTGTACTCGGCTGTATACCAGCTACGCGTATGTAGATTCATATCACGTTAATAAATCGGCTCAAGCGCGTGCAAAACGCGCAAGTAGCCGCAAAAGGCGATTATCGCGTAGGTAGATTTTTGGCACCCTGTTGCTTACTGAAAATTAAGCAATTGCTTAAACAAAAAAAGTCAGGCACTAAGTGCCTGACCTACAAACTTCTGGTCGGGACGACTGGATTCGAACCAGCGACCCCTTGACCCCCAGTCAAGTGCGCTACCAAGCTGCGCCACGTCCCGAAGCTTTTGTTTGTTGCTCTGCTCTCGCTCGCAACAGGGAGTATATTAACCCGAAACTTTGTCCTTGTGCAAGAACTTTTTTACAAATTTTGAAGCAAGTCCAAAATTGTATCTGCGAGCTGGGGTTTTGTTAGTACGGGTAGTTCTTGCGTACCCGCTATGCTCACGATCCAAGCCTTGTTGGTGTCGGTTCCAAAGCCCGAATCGGCGCGTGAGACATCGTTGGCGATAATGGCATCGCAACCCTTGCGGTCGAGCTTTCGCTGTGCGTACTCCAGGACGTTATCGGTCTCGGCCGCAAAGCCGATCACACGGCGATCGCCCTTTTGGCGTGAAAGTTCGGCCAAGATGTCAACGGTCTCGACGAGCTCGATTCGATCCAGGCGCTCGTTGGCCTTTTTGAGCTTATGGTCCGCCGGGGCCGCCGGCGTGTAGTCGGCGACGGCGGCGGCGCAAATGGCCGCGTCGGCCGTCTGGAAGGCGCTGAGCGCTGCCTTGAGCATTTCTGAGGCGGTCTGTACGTGCACGCACTCCACACCGCGGGGAACGTCGAGCGATGTCGGTCCCAGCACGAGCGTGACGGCGGCACCGCGACGTGCGGCCTCCCCCGCCAGGGCGATACCCATCTTGCCCGAAGAACGGTTGCCAATGAATCGCACCGGGTCGATCGGCTCGTGCGTGGGGCCGGCGGTGATGACGATGCGCTTGCCCGTCAGGTCTTGCGGCACGGGGTTGAGCACCTCACAGACAGCCTCGACGATGTCCTCGGGCTCGCTCATGCGGCCCGTGTCCACGTCGCCGCACGCAAGGTAGCCGCTGCCGGGTCCCACCACGTGAACGCCGCGGTCGCGCAACGTGGCCATGTTGGCCTGCGTCGCCGGCGCCTTCCACATGCCATTGTTCATGGCCGGCGCGATCACGACGGGCCGCGGCGTCGCAAGCAGCGTGGTGGAGATGAGGTCGTCGGCGATGCCGTTGGCCATCTTGGCGATGATATTGGCCGTCGCGGGCGCCACGACCACCAGATCGGGCTCCTGCGCAAGCGAGATATGGTGGATGGGGTCGGAGGGGTCGTCGAACAGGCCCACGGCGACCGGCTCGTTGGTGAGCGCGCGGAAGGTGAGCGGACCCACAAACTCCGTGGCATGCTCGCTCATAACGACTTTGACACGTGCGCCGCGCTTTTGCAGCAGGCGCACGATATTGCACGACTTATAGGCGGCGATCCCGCCGGTAATGCCCAGCAGGATCGTTTTTCCCTCAAGTTGCATTGAATTGTTGGATGCCGCCGTCATCGCTAGGCTTCCTTGCTCGGGAGCACCAGGAGGCGGTGGCAGTACGGACAGTGCGTAATCTCGCTACCGTCGTGGTTGAGGTCGCTCATGGACGATGCCTGCAGCGCGGTGTGGCAGACCGTGGGGATGTTGCCCTGGATGGTCTCGACGGCCAAGCCGCGGAACTGCTTGAGCAGACGCTCGTAGTCGGTGAGCACGTCGGCCGGCAGCGTGGCGGCAAGCGCAGTGCGCTCCTTAGTGGCGGCTTCGATCTGAGCCTGCAGGTCGGCAGCCTTGGCGCGGGCGGCCTTGGTATCGGCCTTCACGCCCTCCTCGAACTTGGCGATGATGGCCTGCGCGCGGGTCTCGCGGTCGAGCGCCTCTTTGTGGGCGACAACGACATCCTTGCGGGTGTGCTCAATCTTGTCCAGGCGCTTGGCCAGGGTGGCGAGCTCGTTTTCCAGGTCCTGTACCTCGCGGTAGTCGGAGCCGTCAACGTGGCGCTTCTTAGCGGCCTCGATGGCGTTATTGGTCTGGATCTCGGTGGTGTTGAGATCGTCGAGCTCAATATCCAGGTCCTTGCGTTGGGCGTAGAGCTTGGTCATTTCGGCCTTGAGCTTAACGTGGGTCTTGCGCTTGGAAGCGAGCTCCTTGAGCTCCGGCATATTGGCAAGTTCGCTCTTGTTGCGGGCGAGCTCCAAATCGATCTGTTGCAGCTTGAGTAGCGTAGCGCCGGCGCTCATAAGTTCTCTCCTTTTGTCACAGTCCACCATTGGCAAGGGTTCAGTATTTTAATCGCATGACGGGGGTCGGCCCCGGCGTCAACTGCAGAGTTCATCAATATATCAACGAACGGCTCCTCGGAGCGGTCGTGGCCGAGCAAGATCACCGGCAGCCCGCGCAAGGCAAGGTCTTGCGCCACGTGGTAGCCCGCCTCGCCCGTCACGACAACATCTGCGCCCGCGGCGATGGCGAGCTCTCCGAAGTCGCCCAGGGAGCCGCCCAAAATGGCGACGGTGCGGCACGGGCGATCAGCTTTGCCCCACACACGCGGGTCGCTGCCAAAGGCCGTGGCAGCACGGGTGGCAAGATCGCGCAGCGTGCACGGGTCGTTGAGCGTTGCAAGTGCGTCCAGGCCGGTGGCCTCGGGGTCGTCCACGTGCTCCAGTGAGCTCACGGGTGCGGCACCCAGCAGCTTGCTCAGGCAGACACGGGCTTCGTGTGAGCGGTCCAGGTTGGTGTGGAGCGAGATAATGCTCACCCCGCAGCGGGCAGCCTCGTAGAGGGCCGCACTGCACTGGGGTCGTGTGGCATCCGCCGGACAAAAGGCCTCGGGTGCCTTGATGTATATGGGATGATGCGTCAGCAGCACGTTGGCGCTTGCTTCTTGGGCGCGGCGAACATTAGCCTCAGTCGCATCGAGTGCGCAGGCAACGCCGGCGATCTCCGCGGCCGGATCGCCAACGGAGAGTCCTACGTGGTCCCAGGGCTCGGTGTCCGTCTTGGGATAGCGTGCCAGTAGCGCGCGCTCGAGCTCGGCGACGATCATGCGGCACCTGCGATCGAGAGCAGCGTCTGGGCAAACTCGTCCAGATCGTCCGGATTCACGCGGTCGTCAAAGGAAATGCGCAGTGCACCTAGTGCCTGCTCGCGACCAATGCCCATGGCGCTGAGCACATGGCTCGGGTCCATGCTGCCGCTCGAGCACGCCGAGCCGGCCGAAACCTCAAAGCCGGCGGCATCGAGCTTGACGATGAGCTCCTCGGAGTCCATGCCATCAACGTAGATCGACACCATGCCCGGCAGGCGATCGGCCTGTGCGTAGTCGCCCATGGTGGCGTGAATGCGCTGGTGGGCCGTAAGCGTGGCGTAGAGCTTGTCGGAAAGGGCTTGCAGCTTCGCGCGCTCCTGAGCCACATGGGGCGTCAGAGACGAGGCGGCAGCGGCAAAGGCGAGCTGCGTTCGAAGGTCTTGCGTGCCCGCGCGACGACCGGCCTCCTGTCCGCCGCCAAAGATGCGCGGGCGCAGCGGCGTGCGGCTCTTAAGGTAGAGTGCGCCAGATGCCACGGGACCGCCAATCTTGTGGGCTGCGACGGACATGGCGTCGACGCCCAGCTCGGTGACATCGAGCGGAATATGTAAGTAGCCCTGGATGGCATCGGTGTGGAACAGGGCACCTGCGGTGTGCGCAGCTGCGGCAAGCTCGCGGATGGGCTGCACCACGCCGGTCTCGTTGTTGGCGACCATAATGCTCACGAGCGCCACGTCGTCGCTGAGCAGCTCGACAAGCATGGCAGGCTCAATGTAGCCCGCGCGGCAGGGCTGCACCAGGTCGACGGTAAAGCCGGCGGCACGCAGCAGCGGCAGGTTGTCCAGAATCGAATCGTGCTCGATGGCCGAAACGATTACACGATCGCGCTTGCGATCGCGCTGACGAGCGCCCTCGGCAAGACCGAGCAGCGCCAGCTGGTTGGCTTCGGTGCCGCCGTTGGTCAAAACAATCTCGGACGGGCGGACGCGTGCGCCAAAGCTATGGGCGATCTCGCGACGGGCAACCTCCAGGCGCGCGGCGGCCTTGCGGCCGAGCGAGTGCAGCGAGTTGGGGTTGACGCCGGCAAGCTCGCTGTCGTCATATTCGCGCTGCGCAAGGAGCGCCTCGGCGCGCATGGGCGTCGAGGCGGCGTAGTCAAGATTCACGGGTATGCGGTTTTGACCTGCGGTCATAAGGGTTTATGCCTCCTGTGCGGCCTCATTGCCCAGCTTCTGCAGCAGCGCAACCTCGGCGGCGGGATCTTCGGACTTAAATACGGCGGAGCCGGCCACGAGAACGTTGGCACCAGCCTTGACGACCTCGGCAATGTTCTTGGAAGAAATGCCGCCGTCGACCTCGATCATGGGCGACACGCCGTGGCGCTCGCACATGGCCTTGAGCTCGTGCAGTTTGGCGATAGTGCCCGGGATAAAGCTCTGGCCGCCAAAGCCGGGGTTCACGCTCATCAGCAGCACCATATCGACGACGTCGATGATGCTCTCAAGTACGCACACGGGGGTGGCGGGGTTGAGCACCACGCCGGCCTTGACGCCGCGCTGCTGCAGGTGCGTGAGCGTGCGATGCAGGTGCGTGGAGGCCTCGTAGTGCACGGTGATCATGTCGGCACCGGCATCGGCGTACCAATCGACGGTCTCGTCGGGGTTCGACACCATGAGGTGCGCATCGACCGGCACGTTGGTGGAGCGCTTGACGGCCTTAAGGATGTCAACGCCAAAGGTCAGGTTGCCGGTAAAGTGGCCGTCCATAACGTCAAAGTGAACGTAGTCGGCGCCGGCGATCTTGTCGAGCTCTCCCTTGAGGTTGGCCATGTCGGCCGAAAGGACGGACGGAGCGATTTTGATGGAACCCATGGTAGTAGCCTTTCTACGCTAGTCAGTGAGTCCGTAGAACTCTTGAGAAGGGACGCGGTCGGTAAGAATCTCGAGCGCCCTATCCAAAGTAACACCGTTGTAGAGCGTTTGCTCCACGACAAAGGTGAGCGGAATGTCTACGCCCAGTGAACGGGCAAGTTCGCTGACGCTGCGGGCCGCGACGGCGCCCTCGACAACCATATGCGTGCGCTTCTGGTACTCGTCGAGCGACACGCCGTGGGCAAACTCGTAGCCAAAAGTGCGGTTACGCGAATGCTCCGAGGTACAGGTGGCAATGAGGTCGCCCATGCCGGCAAGCCCCATGCAGGTCATAGCTTGACCGCCGCGGGCGTGCACCAGACGGCTGATCTCTGCCAGGCCGCGTGTCATGATAAGGGCGAGCGTGTTGTCGCCCGCACCGGTGCCGGCGGAGATACCGCACACGATGGCGATTACGTTTTTCATGGCGCCGCAGACCTCGACACCGGTCATGTCCTGCGACAGGTAGATGCGGAAGGCCGTTGACAGAAGCAGGGCCTTAAAGGTCTCCCCTATCTGTGGATCTTCGCTGGCGACGACGGCGGCAGAAAGACCTCCGTGGCAGATTTCCTCGGCATGGTTGGGGCCAGAAAGAGCCGCGACACGTGCCTCGTTGCCGATCTCGCTGGCGATGACCTCGCTCATGAGCAGGCCGGACTCGGGCTCAATGCCCTTGGTGAGGCAGAGCACCGGGGTATCGGCGGCGATAAAGGGCGCGGCCTGGTGGCACACGCTGCGAAGGTGCGTCGAAGGAACGGCGAAGATGATGGCCTCGGCGCCGTCGAGCGCCTGTACCAGGTCCGTGGTGGCGACGACGTTGCCGGGCAGCTCGTAGCTCATCAAATACCGGGGGTTGCGGTGCTCGCCATTGATGCCGGCGGCCGTCTGCTCGCTGTGGGCCCACATGGTCACGCGCTCGGCTCGCGCGGCGGCAAGGCCGGCGACGGCGGTTCCCCAGGAGCCAGAGCCAATTAGCGCAACATTCATGACTCTCTCCTACTTATCGTCGGGCTCGGTGACGCGCTTGGTAAACGAGAGCTTGGACTCCTTACCGGTCATGAGCTTTTTGATGTTCGCGCGATGGGCCCACACCACGGTGATGCCGATCATCGCCATGCAGAACTTGAGGCCCAGGCTGCTGTACGGAAAGACCGCGCAAGCAGCGATGGGAAGGCCGATGGCAGCGGCAAGCGATCCCACCGACACATACTTGGTGATGGCGACGGCCACGATAAACATGCCCAGCAGCGACAGGCCAATAGGCCAGTACCAGGCGAGGATGACACCCAGACCAACTGCGATACCCTTGCCGCCGTGGAAGTTGAGATAGGGCGAGAAGATATGGCCCCACACTGCCGCCAGGCAGATGACGCCGAGCATCCAGTCGCCGGCGGCACCGGGAGCCATGATGCTCACGGGGAAGCCATAGCCCACGCTCGCGATGAACGGACGCGCGATAAGGACGCAGATGGCGCCCTTCAGGCAGTCGAGCAGCAGCGTGAGCGCCGCGACCTTGGGGCCGGCCACACGCAGGGCGTTGGTGGTGCCGATGTTGCCGGAGCCCGCCTTGCGAATGTCGGTGTGGTTGAACACGCGGCCCAGGATCAGGCCAAACGGAATCGCCCCGATAAAGAACGAGACCACGGCGCAGATGGCGGTCAGCAGAATCGGATTATGCATCCTTTTGCTCCTTCTTCCTAAAGAAGAGTCGAATGGGCGTGCCGGCAAAGTCGAAGGTCGAGCGCATGCGGTTCTCCACGTAGCGCTGATAGGTGTCGTTGACCAGATCGCTGTGGTTGACGAAGAACGTGAACGTCGGCGGGTTGACGCCCGTCTGGGTCACGTAGTGCATGCGCAGGCGGCGCTTGCCGTCCACCACGGTATGACCGAACTCGCGCAGGTCGGTGAGGAACGTGTTGAGGCGCGAGGTGCTGATCTTTTGCGAGCGCGTCTTCTCGGCGGCGTCTACCATTGCCCAGATCTTCTCGACGCTGCGGCCGGTCAGGGCAGAGATGCGCAGGTACTGGGCCCAGGGAGCCATAACGCCCAGACGGCGGTCGATGGTCTCCATGCAGGCCTCGCGCTTACGGTCGTCGTCGAGCAGATCCCACTTGTTGAGCAGCACCACGATGGCGCAGCCGCGCTCGATGGCAAGACCCATGACCTTCTGGTCCTGCTCAGTGACGCCCACGGAGGCATCGACGACGAGCAGCGCCACGTCGGCGCGGTCGATGGCACGCAGGCCGCGGACCATGGAGTAGTACTCGATGTTCTCGTACACAGTGCTCTTCTTGCGGATGCCCGCGGTATCGACCATGCGGTAGTGCTTACCGTTGCGCTCCACGACGGTGTCGATGGCGTCGCGCGTCGTGCCGGCAATGTTGGACACGATAGAGCGGTCGGCGCCCAGGATGCGGTTGAACAGCGAAGACTTACCGGCGTTGGGGCGGCCGATGATGGCCACGTTCAGCGCATCAGGGAACTCATCGGCGACCTCGTCCTCCTCCTCGGGCAGCAGGGCCACGATGTCGTCGAGCAGGTCGCCCGTACCGTGGCCATGCAGGGCCGAGAGCGGCGTGGGCTCGCCGATGCCGAGCGAATAGAACTCCCAGATGCTGTCGTTTTCGCGATCGGGGTTGTCGAGCTTGTTCACCAGCAGAAAGACCGGCTTGTCGCAGCGCTTGAGCATGCGGGCGACCGACTCGTCCTCCTCGGTGACGCCGGTGCGGCCATCGACCACAAACAGGATGACGGCGGCTTCCTCGGCGGCGGCGAGCGCCTGGTCGCGGATGGACGTGGCAAAGACGTCGTCGCTCTTGAGCGGCTCGATACCGCCCGTGTCGACGATGGTGAACTCGCGGCCGTTCCAGTCGGCCGTGTGATACGAGCGGTCGCGCGTGACGCCGCGGGACTCATGGACGATGGCGTCCGAGGTCTGGGCCAGGCGGTTGACGAGCGTGGACTTGCCCACGTTGGGGCGTCCGACGACGGCGACGATAGGTTTCATCTGCACTCCTTTAATGGGTAGGGTCAGTGGAAATGTTAGAGTCCGCGGGCACAATGCCAAGGATGTGCTCCAGGGTATCGAGCAGCTCATGCGGCATGGTCGACACCACATGAACCTCGGCGCCGCGACTGGTAAGGCTTGCGAGTAAATCGTCACGATGATACTCGTCAAGCGTCATGCCGTCAGCGTTGAACATGAGCTTAGGCACAAAGAGCATAACCCCCGACAGGTCTTGGGGCAGCTGCTCCAGAATGTCACACGCGACGATGAGGCCGGTCACGTCCACGTTGCCGCCAAAGTAGCGGTTCTTTATGGCCGTGACAGTGCCGGCGAGTCCCCGGGGCGACTCCACAAAGCGGGCCACCGTGTCGCGTGCGCTGGCGCCCGAGAGACACAGAAGCCGCTGGTTGCGGGCGGCGACGGCCTCGCGGACGCGGGCCAGACGCTCGGCGTCGGTAGCCAGCACGTCGTCGGTCTCGTCCAGATACGAGCGGATCATGCCAATGCCGTCGTAGTACTGCGGGTACCCGTCGTAAAAGTCTGCCTCGGGAGGATCGATGCCGGCGTCCAGATAGAACTCGTCGCTCATCTGGAAGGTGTGGCGGCCAAAGCGTTCGTAGGCACGATCCTGGTAGGGACGGATCATGGCAATGGTCTCGCGCGCTAGCTCGGGCTTGTCGCTGTAGGACCAGCTAAAACGGTTCTGATGCTTGGTAAAACCGAGCGGCACAATGCCCAGGCTTGTGATTTGCTCGTGCTCCTCGCAAAAGCGCAGGGTCTTTTCCAGCTCTTCGCCGTCGTTCATGCCAGGGCACAGTACGATCTGGGCGTGGATCTCGATGCCGGCGGCCATGATGGCCTCGAGTACGTCCATGCCGCGCTGGGCGTTGCGGCCCATCATACGACGGCGGACGTCGGGGCTCACGGCATGGACCGACACGTTCATGGGGCTCATGTTGCGGGCGATGACGTTTTGCACGTCCTCGTCGGTGAGGTTCGTGAGCGTGACGAAGTTGCCCTGCAAAAAGCTCAGGCGGTAGTCGTCGTCGCGAATATAGAGCGTTGAGCGGCCGCCCTTGGGCAGCATGGTCATAAAGCAGAACACGCAGGCGTTTACGCAGGTACGCATGCCATCGAAGATAGGGCCATCGAACTCAAGGCCCCAGTCCTCTCCCGGGAAGCGGTCGAGCTCGACGGAGGTGACGGTGTTGTCGCGCGGATCGAAAACCTCCAGGTCGACGGTATCATCGTCGGCCTCCCAGAGCCACACGATCATATCGGTCAGCTGCTCACCGTTGACCGTGAGCACGCGCATGCCCGGCTCGATACCCACATCCCACGCGGGCGATTCGGGACGCACGTTCTTTACGAGCGCGCCCTCACCCGGCTCGGGGTCGCGGCTGCGCCCGTAATCGGCCACCTCGGCGGCGTATGCGGGTACGGTCTGGTCCATGATTAGTGGTAAAGCTCCTTGATGCGAGCGACGGCTCGTTCGATGTGTTCTTGCGGGGTGGAGGCTCCGGCGGTGATGCCGATGTGGTGGGCGTCGGTAAACCACGCGGCCTGGAGCTCGGAAGCTTCCTCGATGTGATGCGTGCGCTCGCAGGCGTCTGCGCAAATCTGCGCCAGGCGGCGGGTGTTGCCCGAGTTTTTGCCGCCCACGACTACCATGCAGTCGCAGCGGTTGGCAAGTGTGGCTGCTGCCTGTTGACGCTCACTCGTGGCGGCGCAGATGGTGTTGATCACGCGCAGCTCCCGCACACGCGGGGTGATGGCTGCCACGACCTCGGCGAGGTTCTGCGCGGTCTGGGTGGTCTGCACGACGAGGCCTACCTTGCCCTTGAACGGCAGCGCGTCCGCATCAGCGGCGCAACTCACGACCTGCGCATCGTCGCCGGCGTGACCCAGAATGCCCTCGACCTCGGGATGCCCCGGCTCACCCACGACCACCACGTGGTAGCCCTCGCGCACCAGGCGCTCGGCTGCCACGTGAACCTTCTTGACGTAAGGGCAGGTGGCGTCGATGACGTTAAGGCCACGCTCGCGAGCGGCATCGATGACCTGCGGCACCACACCGTGGGCGCGGATGATTACGGTGCCGGTTGCGGCATTATCCAGGTTCTCGGCCAAGCCAACGCCTGCCTCAGCGAGCTCGCGTACCACGATGGGGTTATGAATGAGCGGACCCAAGGTATGGACCTGAGTGCTCTCCCCTGCCTGCGGGGCGGCGGCCAGCGCCATATCGAGCGCACGCTGTACGCCGTAGCAAGTGCCGGCGTGGGCGGCGATCTCGATGGTAGGCGCGATTGCCTGGTCGGACGCAGTCGCGGCGGTGTTCGTCACGTTCTCGCTCATGGCTAGAACCTGCCCGGATGCTCGGCGCACAGATTGTCTCGCATGGCGTAGACGCGGTTCATGGCCTCGGACTCAAACCATTCCAGGCGCTCCGTGCGCTTAAGCCCGGCCGGTGCGTCGGAAAGCGAGACGGCCTTGCCGGCGCGGATCCAGCACTTCTTGGGACGCATGATCTTTTTGCCCGCGGGCGTGATGTCGGACCAGCCGCAGATGGCGAGCGGGTTGACGGGCGCCTTGCCCATCTGGGCGATGAGCGCAAAACCACCGTGGACCTCGGGCTTGATCTCGCGCGAGCGGATGCGCGTGCCCTCGGGGAAGATCAGGACGTCCTCGCCGCGCTGCAACGCATGCTGGGCGGCGCGCAGGCACTTCATGTCGGCGGTACCGCGCTCGACGGGGATGCCGCCCACGCGGCTAAAGGCCCAGCGCACGATCTTGGACTTGGCGAACTCGGATTTAAAGATGGGGCGGATGCGGCGGCCGCCAAAGAACAGCGCCGTCTCCACGGCCAAAAGTTCGGCCATCGAGGTGTGGTTGCAGATGACTACGCTGCCACGGCCTTCTTGGCGCTCAAACAGCAGGTCGGCGTCTTCGACCTTCCAGCGCCACATGAGCTTGGAGAAGGCCCACAGGATCGCCATGACCACGACGACGGTGCCGCGGATGAGCGCCGGGAACTCGGCGTAGGGGGCGTTGTAATAGTCCTCGGGCGTCTGTTTAAACAGGCGCATAGGCTACCTCCTTTGGTTGATGAGGTCCTCAATGATGCGTACGACCTCGTCGATGGTATGGGCGGTGGAGTCGACGTGCACGGCATCCTCGGCGGGCACGAGCGGTGCAACCTCGCGGCTGCTGTCGAGCTTGTCGCGCTGCTTGAGGGCGTCGAGGGTCTCGTCGACCTCGGCCTCGAGCTGCTCGGTGGTCAGCGGCTGGGCGTCGTTTTGGTGGCGCTGCAGCACGCGGCGACGGGCGCGCTCACGCGGGTCAGCGGTCAGGAAGACCTTGACCTGAGCGTTGGGGAACACGACGGTGCCGATGTCGCGACCCTCGGCCACAATGTCGCGGTCCTCGGCGGCGCGGCGCTGGTGGATGAGCATGGCGGCGCGCACGCCCGGATAGGCCGAGACCTTGGACACGTTGGCGTCGACCTGCGGGGTGCGGATGGCGGCCGAGGCGTCCTGGCCATCGATGGTCAGGCGTGTGTCCTCGCCGGTACCGTTGGTAAAGCGGATCTCGATTTGCTCGGCGAGGGCGTCGATGGCCGCCTCGTCGTCCAGATCGATGCCGCGGTCGAGCGCGGCAAAGGTGACGGCGCGATACATGGCGCCCGTGTCGAGCTTGTTAAAGCCCAGCTGGCGGGCGATCTCCTTGGCGATAGTGGACTTGCCGGAACCGGCGGGGCCGTCGATGGCGACGATCATGCAATGCTTCCTTTCGGTGGTTGACGTGCTGGTATGGGACGCGAGTGCTGGAGCGCGGCGGGTTGCCTAGTCCGTGTAGCGCTCGCGGTAGGTGTTGCGCTTGGGCGCGGAGCCGTGGCTGCCGTGATGGCGCGTGCGGCTCGCGGGGGTGTCCTGGGGCTTTCCGCCGCGCTTGGCGCTGGCCTGCTTGGGCGGGATGCCACCGGCCTTGAGGATTTGCACCTCGCGGTCGGTGAGCTCGCGCCACGAGCCCTTGGCCACGTCCTCGAGCTCCAGGCCGGCAAAGTTGCAGCGATGCAGGCGGATCACCGGGTGGTGGATCTTGCTCAGCATGCGCTTGACCTGGTTCTTGCGGCCCTCGCGGATGATGACCTCGACGGCGGTGGTGCCGGGCTTGACGCCCTGCGGTGCCACGGCTTCGGCCTCGCGCGCCGTGATTACGCGGCAGATGGCCGGCTGGCACAGACCGTCATCGAGTTCGATGCCGCGACGGAGCGGTTCCAGGTCGCGGTCGGTCAAGTGGCCGTCTACGAGTGCCTGGTAGGTCTTGTAGACGTGCTTGCTGGGGTGCAGCAGATCCTGCGACAGGTCGCCGTCGGTGGTAAAGAGCAAAAGGCCTGTGGTGTCGCGGTCCAGGCGGCCCACCGGAAAGAGCCCCGGAAAGCGGTCGCGGGGGACCAGGTCGGCCACGCAAGGGCGCTCCTGCGGGTCGCTCATGGTGGTGAGGTAGCCGGTCGGTTTGTAGAGCATCAGGTACACGGCGCCCTGATTGAGCTTGACGGGCATACCGTCGACCTCGATGTGGTCGCGGTCGACATCGACCTTGGTGCCCAGCTCTGTCGCGACCTGGCCGTTGACGGTCACGCGGCCGGCGGTCATCAGGTCCTCGGAACCGCGGCGGCTCGCCACGCCCGCGCGCGCCAAAAAACGCTGCAGGCGCATGGTGTGCGGGTAGACGGACTGGGCGTCGGTTGCGGGTACTGCGTTGCCCATGGCACGCGTCTCCCCTACTTCGTTAGTCCTCGTCATGTAAATCCTCCGAGGGGTCGTCGACGACCAGGGTCTCCATGTCCTCGACTGCCTCAACATCTTCAACATCGGTGTCGATCAGTTCGCGCTCTTCGTCCAGGTCTTCGGCCTGCTCCTCGAGCGTGGACTGAATACTGCGGCCGCTCAGGCGCTCGCGGATAAACTGACGCGACTGCTCGTCGGGGGCAAACTGCTCCAGATCGGGCAGATCACGGGTGGAGCGCAGGCCGAATTTTTCCAAGAAGGCGTTGGTCGTGCCGTAGATGATGGCTTGACCGCGCTGGGGGTCGCGGCCGAGCTCACGCACCAGGCCCTTGTCGACGAGTGACGCGATGACGCCGTCGGAATTGACGCCACGGATGCCCTTGACCACCTCGCGCGTCACAGGCTGGTGGTATGCGATGACGGCCAGGGTTTCGAGCGCCGCTTGCGACAGCTTTTGCGTGTCCCAGCTCAGCACGTAGGCCTCGACCACGTCGTGGTAGGCGGGGTGCGTAAACAAGCGCCAGCCGCCGGCGACCTCGCGCAGCTGAAAGCCGCGGTTGGCCTCCTCGTACTCAACCTTGAGCTCGGCGAGCAGCGACGCGCATTCGCCCGGGGCGATATCCAACGCACCTGCCAGCGCGGGTGCGCTCACGGGGTCGCTCGACACCAGCAGCAGCGCCTCGAGGGCGCCTTTGAGGCTGTTAGCCTCCAGCGTGGAAAGGGTTGACATGGTTGCGGCTCCTATTCGGTGAGTTCGGGGCCCTCGCCGGGCACATAGGCCTCGGCGCCCTCGACGCGGTTGATGCGGATGGTTCCAAAGATCTCGTCCTGGCTCAGCGTGAGCGAGCCGCGCTTGGCGAGCTCAAGCATAGCTAGGAAGGTGACGACGAGCTGCTCGGTGGTGGCATCGCCGTCCAGTAGCTCGCGGAAGGTGCAGGTTTGGTGCGCCATGGTAAAGCGGTCGACTGAGGCCACGGTCAGGTCGAGCGGCACGCGATGCGGCGCCACATGCTCGGCCTCCAGCAGGAAGGTCTGGCGCTTGCCGTCCAGGTCGGCGCAGATGACGGCCAGGCCGCGCAGGGTAATGCCGGCCAGATAGTCGGGCATTAGGCCCAAGAACTCGGGGTCGGGGCCGGCCACACGCGGGTGCATGCGACTTTCGGCCTGCATGCGGGCACCGAGGGCTGCCGCCGCGCCTTTAAACTGCTTGTAGGCAATCAGGCGCTGGATCAGGACCTCGCGCAAGGCGTCGCCGTCGAGCGCACTGAGTTCTTCGAGGTCTTCGTCGAACTCGTCATCGTCGTCATCGACTTTGCGCGGGGCCTCCTGCGGCACCAGAGAGGCGGCCTTGATGTCCAAAAGGGTTGCCGCGACCAGCAAAAAGTCGCTTGCTACGTCCAGGTCCAGCGCCTCGATGCGCTCGGCCTCGGCAAGGTACTGCTCGGCCACCTCGCTGATGGAGATGGCGCCGATATCTACTTTTTGGCGGGTTACCAGCTGCAGCAGCAGGTCGAACGGTCCGCTGTAGACCTGCGTCGACACGCGATACGACATCTTCGACCTCCTTTGACGGCGCCTTCGCGGCGCGGTTTGGGTGCATGTTGCGACCGTTTTGCACGGTCGACCTGTAAGTTTACCTTAGATGCCGGCGATTGCGAAGTTGAGCATCTGCTCAGCGAGCGGATACACGGTAACGTCGAAATAGCGGCCGATCACATCGATGCCGGTCCACATGGGCAGCAGGTACAGCACTAGGATGAGGATGGGCATAGCGTATTGCTGCAGGTGGTAGTAGTTGGTCAGCGCCTTGCCTTTAAGGAACGGCACGATGATAGACGAGCCGTCAAGCGGCGGAATCGGAATAAGGTTAAAGAACGCAAGCGACAGGTTAACCACAATAAACGTGGCGCCGAAGTTCATGATTTGAGACGCCACAGCAAAGGACATGCTGGCGTAGAGGTTGCCATAGGCCAGGTGCATGAGGGCTGCAGCCAGGCACGCGAGCGCGATATTCGATGCGGGGCCGGCCGCGCTCACCAGGACCTCGTCGCGCTTGGGGTGCTTGAGGTTGTTGAGGTAGACGGGCACGGGCTTGGCGAAGGCAAACACCGGGCCACCGGCGGCGAGCATAAGCAGCGGCAGGATGATAGTGCCAAACGGATCGATATGGTTGAGCGGGTTGAGTGACACGCGGCCGCGCGAACGGGCTGTCTTATCGCCGAGTGCCCAGGCCGCGGCGGCGTGCGCACTTTCGTGGATGACGATGCCCACGATGACGGCGACGGCGCTGGCGAGCAGGTTCATGATGTAGCTGCTGGACATGGCGCTCCCCTAGCGGACGCGGCGCGAGGCGCGCGTGAGCAGGTAGTCAGCTACAAACAGGATGACGGCCACGATGGCGTAATCCAAGCGGAAAACGCCGCCAAAGGGTGAGGTGATGACGCCGTAGCCGGCGATGGCGCTCGGCAGCGCGCGAGAAAGCTCAACGACAAAGCCGACAATCTGCAGCTTGGCGGTCAGGCCGCTAAAGCACAGCAGCACGGTCATCGCGCTCATAAAGATGCCGCAGATGCGACAGGCGATGGCGATGACGCTCATCGCCACGGCAGCGGCCTTACGAGAATTCACGCGCGGTCTCCTCTTCGATCTGGGTGGAAAGCTCCAGCCATTCGTCCTCGAGCTTGGGCAGTTCTTGCTTAAGGCCGTTATATTCCCCCAGCGCGGCATTGAACTTGTCCTGATCGGCATAAAGCTCTTCGCTCGCCATCAATTCCATAAGCTCGTCATAGCGGGCGCGCTTTTTGTCGAGCTCGGCCTCGATCTTCTTGAGCTGGTTGCGCACGCCCTTGAGCTTTTTGTTGAGCGCGGCGCGGGCCTGGGCCTCGGCGCGCTTTTGCTCCTTGGTCTTTTTGCCCTCGGCGGGCTTGGAGGCGGTGGCGGGGGTGTCGGGCTGGGCCGCGGTGACCTTAGCGGACTTGGTCGCGGCCGGTGCGCTCTCCCCTGCCGCATCGGCCGCGGCGCGGGCTGCGAGGTCCTCGCGCTTGTAGAGGTAGTAGTCGTAGTCGCCGTCGTAGACCGTGACCTTGCCATCGCGGATGTCAATGATGCGGTTGGCCACAGCGCGTACCAGGTGCTCGTCGTGGCTGATCAGCACGATGGTGCCGGGGAAGTTTTGCAGGGCGTTCTCGAGCATGTCTACCGAGTCGATGTCCAGGTGGTTGGTGGGCTCGTCCAGGCACAGGAGCGCCTCGGGGGCCACGAGCATCTTGGCAAGCGCCAGACGCGCCTTTTCGCCGCCGGAGAGGACACGGACCTGCTTCTCGATGGAGTCGTTGTCGCTAAATAGGAAGGCGCCCAGCAGGCTGCGCTGCTGCGGCACGGTCCACTTGGGCGTGACGGTGTCGATCTCTTGCAGGACGGTGTTGGACTCGGTCATGCCCTCGAGCGCGTGCTGGGCGTAGTAGGCCACACCCACGTTGGTGCCCAGGTCGCGGGTGCCGGTGGTGGGCGGTTCCAGGCCGGCGAGGATCTTCATGAGGGTGGACTTGCCGGCGCCGTTGGGGCCGACGAGCGCCACATGCTCGCCGCGGTAGAGCTTGAGGTCGATGTCACTGTAGATGTGCTTGTCGCCGTATGACTTGGAGACGCCCTCGAGGCCCACGACCATATCGCCCGAGCGCGGCGGGTCGGGGAACTTAAAGTCGATATGCTTGTGGCCCTCGGGCAGGATGACGAGCTCCTTCTTGATCTGCTCGATCTTGCGGATACGCTCCTGGGCCTGGGCGGCCTTGGTGGGCTTGTAGCGGAACTTATCGACGAAGACCTGCATGTGGGCGATGTCGCGCTCCTGGGCGGCACGCTTGGCGCGCATCTGCTCAAGGTTGTCCTCGCGCTGCTTGAGGTAGCTGCTGTAGTTGCCGGTGTAGGTGGTCACGCGGCGGTTCTCGAGCGCGGCGACGTGGTCGACGCAGGCGTCCATGAAGGCGCGGTCGTGGCTGACGATGAGGACGGCGCCGTCGTAGCTGGCGATAAAGCCGCGCAGCCACTGGACACTCTCGAGATCCAGGTGGTTGGTGGGCTCGTCCAGGAGCAGCAGGTCGGGGTGGCGCAGGAAAAGCTTGGCGAGCGCGATGCGCATCTGCCAGCCGCCGGAAAACTCGGAGCAGGGACGCTCAAAGTCGGTGACCTTAAAGCCCAGACCGGACAGGATTTTGCGGGCGTTGCTTTCGAGCTCGTAGCCGCCTAGGTGCTCAAAGCGGTCCTGGACCTGGCCGTATTCGTTCAGGAGTGCGTCGACGTCCTTGCCCTGCTCGGAGAGCTCGGTGATTTGTGCCTGAAGCTCGTTGGCGCGCTCGCCCATGCGGCGGATTTCCTTAGCGGCCGCCATGACCTCGGCGAGGATGGTGGTGTCCTTATGCTCCAGGTTGGTTTCCTGCTCTAGGTAGCCCACCTGGCAGTCCTTGGCGTACTGGACCTGGCCGGCGTCGGGGCTGTCGATGCCCATGATGATCTTGAGCATGGTGGTTTTACCGGCGCCGTTGGGACCCACGAGGGCGAAACGCTCGCCGGGGTTGATCTGGAAGGACGCGCCGCTAAAGAGGACGCGTGCGCCGAAGCTTTTTTCGATCTTGTCGACCAGAAGGATCATGGTGCCGCCTTTGACCTTGTGTGCCTATATGAAAAAAGGCCCCAACTTGCGTTGGAGCCTCATTCAATGCTCGGGTGGAGACGAGGGGGATCGAACCCCTGACCTCTTGACTGCCAGTCAAGCGCTCTCCCAGCTGAGCTACGCCCCCGTGCGAAGAAGTACTATACGGGAACTCGCACGGCGATGCAAGGACAATTTTGGAAAAACTTTCGCGGGTGCCGCTCTGAACGGCTTGCCTAGGTCCGGTCGTGACCCTTCCCGTCCTGCCTACGTCAAAACTATGCCGGTTTACTACGATGAATCCGGGCTGTGCGACCACACTTGACTTTTAGCGAAATTGCCAAGCGTTCTACCTGCTGTTTTGTAAGCGGCAAATTTGGCGTGCTCGGTGGTCATCGATTCATCGTAGTAAACCGGCATAGTTTTGAAGTGACAGAACAGACAGATGCCCTCGCGAGGCCCAAATTGACGCGTACGGATATGCTACATGCCTATTTCGAGCCAGTTGGAAAGCACGTTGGCGCGTAGTCTAGTTTCTGCGCGCCGCATCGCCTTAGTTTTTGGCTTGTAGTTCAGCCCCAAGCGATCGCACACACTGTGAATGATGGTATCAAGTTGATTGTGATCATTGAGCATGTCATGGGTTACTAGAATTACGTCGTATCCCATGCTTTGCAAGGCGGTCATTCGAGTGGCATCGTGGTCGAGCACTGCGCCCGAGCCGTGAACCACCTCTCCCTGAATTTCGATGATAACGGCCTTCATCGTTATTGGGTTTACTATCACGATGTCGCCGTAGCACTCTTTCTGACCTGCTATCTGTCGGGCCGAAACTGATAGCGGCGTTAGATCATTGACGTAAATGTTATTGAATCCTGCTCCACCCTGTCGCCTTGGTTGACTGAGCAACATGATCCCGGCCACCTCAAGCGGAGACGCAGCGACACCAATTACTTGCTGGGCGGCCTCGTAGAATTGCCTCCCCCACATTTCACTCTTTACCCTAGCTGCGAATCTCTGCAATTCTTCAATCTCAATGAGGGGTTTTCTCATCCAGAGCGATGTTCCCTTCCCTCTCTCTTTATTGTTTTCTTCCCCTCCCTGGTGGCCCATTTCGTCGCTCTTTGGCTGTGCGGTTGCATAGACGCGCTTCCAGGGTGGCTCATCCTGGGCCTCATCAAGCTCAAATAACTTTTCGGTGCTAGGGCACGCTTCATCCGAACTTGCCAGTTCAAGGGCAAGTTCGGATGAAGCAGATGGCTTGAAAATGGAGAACCAGCCACAGAATTCGTACATTGCTAGCACCAAGTCACTATGAGATATGTTGCGCGTCATGGTGAATAGCGTATTGAGCGGATCTGAAACACTGAAGCCCATACCGGTATCGATGGATATATTGTCTGCATAAGCCTCATTCCATCGAATGGTGTGTCGCAGATCGGAATGTAAGTTACTTCGTGTTGATGCTGCCGTGATAATTGGAGCCTTGAGAACGTCGACCACGAAGGGCGACTGGGATAAGGCTCGCCAACCGTCTTCGGAGTTGGGCAGGCGTGGATAGAGGTCGCGCACCTGGGGCGGGCAGCGCCAGTAGCGGAATGCGGTGTTTGCGCAGACGATCTCGTCCATGTTGGTCTCCCCTGGGATTGGCCGCAGGCTGTGCGGGTTGCGGGTGAGGCCGATTATCTATGGGGCCATCATGCGGGTAAGTTCCGGAAGCTGACCAAACACTGACCAAAAGCTAGACGGGTTTTGCTAAATGGTAGAAGCATGTAGTAAAACCGCAGGTGTTTGCTTAGAGCTTGAGGTCCCTGTCTCCACAATTGCTTGCTAATTGAGTGAATAATTCAACTAATGAGCGTAATCATTTTGGGGAAAACGTTCGATGACGTCAGCAGGGTGGATATGCGTTAAAAGCTGGATGTAGCCAACGAGTGGTCGCGAATGGCCGTGAATTTAAAAGCGAGGACAAAAAAGTTCTTGGAAAACCGAGCGGAGCTATGTTAGTATCTCTTTTGCCGAAAGGCGACGGGCGATTGGCTCAGGGGTAGAGCATATCCTTCACACGGATGGGGTCACAAGTTCGAATCTTGTATCGCCCACCATCTAAAGATCAGGTCAGAGGTTTTTCCTCTGGCCTATTTTATTTTTGAAACTGAAACCAAGAGTGTTTCTAAAAATAAATTGGTGCTACCAGAATCACTATTCTTGGCAAGAGCGTACGCAAGGTTGCCAGACGAGGTCTTCGATGCTACGGTGTAACGTTTTTGCGAGCGCCAATGCCGAGGATACCGAATTCTCATAGCGTCTAGTTCAGCCCTCCGCCCACTGTCCTAAATCAACTCTCCCGTCTCCGGGTCTACGAAGTCCGCGAGCTTTATCTTTCCGTAGAAGCCGCTTCCCTTGTACTTTCCTGCATAGGTCTCAGAGTCGAACTTGAACGAAATGTTATAAAGCTTTCCTGTCTTTGTCTTCCTGATCAGCCCGTTTTCCAGCATGTAGCTCAGTACCCTCTTATGGCTTTCTCTGTCGTTACCGTTTAGGTAAAAGCAGCAGACACCTTGTTTCGAGCCCGCCGCGATGAGCGTTTCGGGATTCGAGTATTTGGCCTCTACGACGACGCCGTCAAGAACTGCGGTTCCGACAATGTCGTCCATGAGGGCCGTTTTGAAAGGAGAGAAGAAGAACATCCATTTGCCGCATTGGACGGGATCTATGTTGTGGATTCGTTCCTTATTGATAAACCAAATCCATGAGAACGATTTGACCCTGGCAATCGAGCGAGATTCGTTAAGAAGCGTTTCTTCGACGGACGGCGTTAATTCCTCGTTGTTGCCTGTGTTATTTGAGCTTGTCATTGCATTTATCCTAACATTCGCCCTTAATAAAGCTCCTCGCCAGCAGCCTCAAGCGCTTGTATCGCTGCACGTTTGAGCTCATTGAGACTTTCGTAGCCGCTTTCTGACAGCGGGACTATGCGCACGCTGAATGAGTCGCCGTACTTGTAGTCGGCATACACATCGCAATTGCCCCTACCGAGAAACTGTATAGCCGCCCGGTCAATCGCTTTTGCGCTTTGGCCTACGTAGTACAGATCTTTGGTTGCATTATGGACAATGAAGATGCCAGTAATTTCGCCTTGCTGTGTCAGGGCCTTTCGCTGAGACATAAACTCATCGGCGCTCGCAGCGATTTGAGGATCATCTTCTAGGAGCGATTGGCGTAGTTTAAGAAGCGCTTCTTGCTGCTTCGAGGCGATCAAGATAATTAGGAGGCCATCCAAAAACAAGAACAAGCCGAAAAATATTAAGGGGAAAGACGGCACGCGATTTACTCCAACGCTGAGTAGCCAAGCTATAAATGGGCTGCCAAGAGTAAATATAAGCCCGTTAACGCAAATGACCTTCCCTGCCTGAATTTGCCTTCTTGGAGGGGCCGAAGCGACGGTTTTAATTTGATAGTAGTTTCTCATGGTTGGTCTCCAACGATGTAGGCAATTGGGTCCAAATGGAGCTTTATAAATGGCAGCATTTGGATTGCAATTATCTTATCGCTCGATCAGATGAAGAGTAAGGTTCAACATCGGCAACGGGTTGTGAAGCTATCAAGCACAGCTAAAAAGTGCCGTCGCAGCTATAGCCGATACACCCCAATCTCTAAGAAATTGATTCAGTAGTAGGCTAAAGACTTCTGCAGTAGCTGCATTCACCCCTCCCCTGGTCTCGCTTTAACGGGCCTTAGCAGCGATATGCGGCAGCCAGGAGTGCTGTTCCAAGAAGGAAAAGCATTAAGGAAGCGGCTATCCAGTTGTTGTCGGCGGTCTTGGGGAGCGTCTCTGCGGTCGCAGTGGTGGCTCTTGGCTTGGAGGATGCGGGCAGCGAGTCTTGGTCATCGTGGTCTTGGTCGTTATGTTTGTCTTGGGCGACGTTGCCGTTAAGCTCCAGGTGGTCAGCATCGGTCCAGGCCCAGCTGGTGTCCGACACACTGAGAGCCTGACCCCGGCTGTCAATCAGGAAAAGAAGGGACGCTTTGTGGCCTTCACATGGCGTCCCTTCCTTTAATTCTCGTGTGAATATGATTTAAGCATACGGCGGAGCCTGAATCCACTATGCTCCAACTAGGCTACAAATCATAATTCTGCAACGTAGAATACTTGATAAGCGATTGATAGCGCGGATGTCCCGATCGAACAGCCCGCTTGAAAAGCTTGATATATTTTTCAAATCCCTTTTGAACTGCGAATTCATTTCCGCGGAGAGCTTCATATTCGTTCTGGCGCAAGTGTGGACGCACCTGTTGATCTATATATTCTGGCCTGTCTACAACAACGGCTTTCGAATAATCAATTCCGCATTTGTTTTCGGCATCGGTAAAGAATGCGTGCCCATGGCGAATATGCGAGCGAAATGGTATGGCCCACGTATGTCCCTCGATTTCGACCAAAAAGACGATGTAAGGACGATTTTGCTTTTGTTCCATCTCTTTGAACGGCGGGTTTGGATGATCTTTGTAGAACGAGTTTGTCAAAAAGACGATTTTAGAATTCATGCAGACCCTCTGAAAAAGAAAATGCCTCCAACCCAAAGAGATTGAAGGCATCTTCTCAGTGGGCTTTCTTTTGATTCCGTTGGTCGCGCCCTACGACCAAAATCTTCTCAGTGGGCTTTCTTTTGATTCCGTTGGTCGCGCCCTACGACCGATTTCTGATTCAAGTATACCCAAGTTATAAAGGAAATGAGTGAGATTTCGAAAAATGAATGTGGCAGAATTAGGCAGAATTAGGCAGAGTCAAATAACGAATGCCTCGTGTTATTTCTTACCCTTCGTTCGGAAGCAGAAGCTTGGTATATATCTGGAAGACAGTAAGAAGAAATAGGTCTTCCATGGTCTCGATTCTCTCGCCATCGAAACCGCCGGGGCACCCGTAGTACCTATTGTTGGCCTCGTCACAAGAGCCGTAGGTTGCCGCGTAGAATGCAACGGTCGACGCGAACCGGCAGGCCTCTATCTCGGGGCTCGATTCGAAGCAATAAGCCTTTTCTAGACAGGATATAGGAGTGAGGGAAGCGTCCTGCGACTCAAAAGCCCTAGACAGAACTTCAATGATAAAGAGGTTGTACTCGGGAGTACGGCTATCGGAGATCGGACGGTATGCGTCCAGACACTTTGGAAGATTGCCAATTCGCACGGCCGGTATTTTCTCCCCTGCGTACCTGTCGAGGCTGCGTAGGACGTATTTCCCGTCGTCATAGAAAGCCGGTTCATCTTTAGGGAAACGATCGCGGAGGGCGGCTTCGACTGCGGCGATGCAACGGACGAACAGGTCATTCTCTTTCCTGACCCGCAAGTCAAGATCACAGTATTTAAGAATCAGATTCTGCACCTCCGGCACAAGGCAGCAGAATTCCCAATACATCTTACGTGAATAATGGAAAAGATCATTGTACATGGCGGCGACAGCGCAAAGCGGAATTAAGCCTCTGTCTGTGTAATACTTCGAGATAAACTCGACCGCCTGCGCCTTATTCCCTTCGGCGTGTCTGCGTTCGTCTCTTTCGTCCTGGCGACGCTCGAATTCTTCCATGCGCTTACTCTGGCAATACTGTTTCATGCCAATGATGGCTATTACAAGTAAAGAGATAACCGCGCATATTAATTCAGCCCATTCGTTAAACTTCACAAGATGCTCCCAGAATACTTAATGATGTTGCAATTCTATATACCAAGCAATTCTACGCATGGGACGTAGACTTTGACTGCATCAGCCGGGTATACGCAAAAGAGGGGTTATACCATACTGCTCGCACTAAAAATGAACTCAGCGAATTTAAATCCGCCTTGTGCCCGACCATGATCGCCGTATTGCGGAGCTCCGTGTACTGCCGATATTGTGCTTGGGCACCGGAGCCTACATAGGTCCCGGTGCCCTTATTGTTGCTTGTGGTCTGCCCCACTTTATTGTTAATTCTTTTCTCGCGTATATTATCCCGGGTCTCGTTGTCACGATTCGGCCCATGGCTGCGTCCGTATGGCCTCTGCCTTCGATAATTGGACGCCTATACGCAAACAAACAAATAGCTATCCTTGTGGATGTCCCTTTCTTCCAAAAGGCAGCTATCTCAATAGCGACATGCGGCAGCTAGAAGCACTGCACCAAGCAGGAAACGCATCACGGAAGCGGGGGTCCAGCAGTTGTCGCCGGTCTTGGGGAGCGTCGCAGTGGTCGCGGTGGCGGCCTTGGGCCTGGAGGACGTGGACACCGTGGTCTTGGCTACTGTCGTTGTTGTCTTGGTTGTCGCGGCCGCGGGCTTCGGCGCGGGATTTGCCTTGGGCCCCGTGGTGGGCTCTCCGGCAGCGGGGTTAGCATCGGTGGGAGACTTGTCCGCGCTATCGCCGGGCACGTCGTCTCCATCGGTCTCCCCCACCGGAGGTGTGGCCGCATCGGGCTCAACCACCACATGCGGTGCCACAGCATCGGAGGCATCCACCACGCCGCTAGCACCAAAAGCCCCACCGGCAGGCATCACAAGCCGCGCGGACACAAGCGACCCGCCCGTGCACGCAACACCGCCGTCGGCACCGGTCGCATCGAGCCACGAGGCGTCGACGGAAAGCCGATAGCCGGCTGCACCATCGCCAAGGCCCGCATCCTGCAGATACACGCCGTAGGCGCGCACGCCCGCTCCGGACCCGGCGCCCGCGGCAACGACGCGCCCGCCGCCGCGCACGGCCATGTTGCCGGCGATCACGCCGGCAACCGCCTCGTCCGTAATATCGGCCCCGTCCGCCCGGGCATCGACGGTGCAGCCGTCCACCGCGAGCGCCTGCGACACGTGGATCCCGCACTGCGAGCCCGTCGCCGTCAGGGTCCCGGTACCTCGAAGCGTCAAGTTGCCCCATACCCCCATGCCGCACAGCGTGATGTCCGCATCGGGCGCATGCGACTCCGTCACGGAGTTCTGCCCGGCAAGCGTCAGCACCAGGTCGCCCTCGGCGCCGATGGCCTCGCCCGCGTAGCCGTCGAGCTCAAGGTGGTCGGCATCGGTCCAGGCCCAGCCGGAGCCCGACACGCCCGGCTCGCAGTACGTCGCGCCCGCGATGATGAGGCTCTCCGCGCCCGCGGCATAAGAAGGCCCGCCTAGCAAAACGCATAGGCAGGCCATGGCG
Source organism: uncultured Collinsella sp. (assembly GCA_900547765.1). Lineage (GTDB taxonomy): Bacteria > Actinomycetota > Coriobacteriia > Coriobacteriales > Coriobacteriaceae > Collinsella. Next base: position 27,514 of record URIA01000025.1, read on the forward strand.
GTAAACATCTTGCAGTCCCTTTTAATGAGAAGGCAAATCGCTATAACCGAGTTTGTCCGAACATCGCGTAAGGCATGAGTCAGGTCGAAGGTGTTCATTGAGACGACAGGGACAGAGATGCCTTAATAGGTCGTCTCGATCTGGGCGAATCCCTCGTACCTAGGATCGACGCACCTCGATAGAGAACGCGGGGGCGCAGTTTGCCGCATTCCGCTCATCGACAGTGTTGGGCCATCGCTTTAAGGAACCTGTCGATGAAAAGGAAGAGTCTGGTAGCGTATGGCCACACGCAGGATCTACCGGCGAGCACATTGCGCAACCTTTTGCAGAGCAAACCGCTGCCAGGGCCTGGTTTGGAGACGATATTCCAGCCTAGGATGGGAGGCAATCATCATTGCGCAGCTAAATCTCCAACAATGTTGAACAAATAGGATGTCATTTGCTTGAAATCCAGATAGCTTTGGTGGTGTCGATATTAAGGGAGCTATCGGAACAGCTCATCATGGCTGCCGGTGCGTTCAAAGAAAGCTACCTCTTCGTTTGATGACCATATGACAAGCCAGTCGCCAGAGTTTGCTACGTGACATTCGTTTCGCCCTGCCCAGTTGCCGCTTAGCCGGTGCATATTATGACGTCGTTTTAATATGTCCATTGACTCGGGTGTATTCTGTAGCACCAGGTCAATTAGCTTTTGAAGCTCGGATAGATCCCATTTACGGTGCCTTGCTTTTTTCTTTAAATCGCGGGAGAAGGCTGCAGAGAACTCTGCGGTTAACGTGCTCATTGTGCCATCGCCGCAGCGATAAGATCGGCGCCATTGCCAAAACGTCCTTTTTTGCCAGATGCAAGAAACGCGTCCCCCTCGCGAATGGCCTCAAGGCTTTCGGCATTGGGCTCCTCAGGGGCAAAAGTCAACGGGATGCGATGGGTGTTGACCATTTGCTTGAAGAATGCGCGCGTCACGGACGACAAATCAAGTCCATAGTAATCAGCCACTTCTGCTGCCTCGCGTTTGAGGTCATCGTCAACCCTAATGGTTAATGTTGAGCTTGCCATTTTTGGACCCTCCAATCGTGTGAGTGCAACCTTAGTATAACGCACATACACTAGTAGATTATGTAATTACAATCAATTAACTAAGCCTTTTAGTGGTACGGCACCTCATACATTGCATGCAGTAAAAAGGCAACGCTCCCTTTCGGAAAGCGTTGCCTTTAAAGCTTCTACAGGGCTCTTGTATTGCAGCTAGGTATGCCGCACGCCCCAACAGCGATATGCGGCACCTAGAAGCCCCAGTCCCAACAGGAGTAGCGTAAAGGACGCGGCAATCCAGCTGCTGTCGCCGGTCTTGGGGAGAGACGACGTCGTTGTCGTAGCAGGCTTGGGCTTGGGGACTTTGGCGGCCGTGGTCTTGGTTACTGTCGTTGTTGTCTTGGTTGTCGTGGCCGCGGGTTTCAGCGAGGGATTTGCCGTGGGTCCAGTGGTGGGCTCTCCAGCAGCGGGGCTAGCATCGGTGGGAGACTTGTTCGTGCTATCGCCCGGCACCTCGCCTCCGACGGTCTCCCCCGCCGGCGGCGTGGTCACATCGGGCTCAATCACTACATGCGCGGCCACGACCCCGCCGGCATCCACCACGCCGCTGGCACCAAAGGTCCCATCGGCAGGCGTCACAAACCGCGCGGTCACAAGCGACCCGCCCGTGGACGCAACACCGCCGTCGGCACCGGTCGCATCGAGCCACGAGGCATCGACGGAAAGCCGACAGCCGGCCGCACCAGCGCCAAGGCCCGCATCCTGCAGATAAACGCCGTAAGCACGCACGCCCGCTCCGGACCCGGCGCCCGCGGCAACGACGCGTCCGCCGCCGCGCACGGCCATGTTGCCGGCGATCACGCCGGCAACCGCCTCGTCCGTAATATCGGCCCCGTCCGCCCGGGCATCGACGGTGCAGCCGTCCACCACGAGCGCCTGCGAAACGTGGATCCCGCACTGCGAGCCCGTCGCCGTCAGGGTCCCGGTACCGCGAAGCGTCAGGTTGCCCCACACCTCCATGCCGCATAGCGTGATGTCCGCATCGGGCGCATGTGACTCCGTCACGGAGTTTTGCCCGGCAAGCGTCAGCACCAGGTCGCCGTCGGCGCCGATGGCCTCGCCCGCGTAGCCGTTAAGCTCAAGGTGGTCGGCATCGGTCCAAGCCCAGCCGGGGCCCGACACGCCCGGCTCGTAGTACGTCGCGCCCGCGATGATGAGGCTCTCAGCGCCCGCGGCATAAGAAGGCCCGCCCAGTAAAAAGCATAGGCAGGCCATGGCAGCGATCGCAATGTGATGACGGCTGGTGTGGGACTCGGCAGCAAACATACCCGCTCCGATCTTCGCGGGAGCCAATAGAATATGCACCAGAAAATGCCCTGGTGGCAGCACTTATTAGTTTAGCGAGATCGATGCAGGAGCAAAGAGAAATCGCGTGGGCAACTCCCACAATTAGGTGTAAATCGTTTTGCCAGTCGGTGAAAGGAAGAATCGGCTTACAACCTCCGTTTCGATTCTTCAAAAGCGCAGGTAGCATCCTTCAAATTGACAGCATGATACTCCGAAGTGAATCTGAACTTGCGTCAAGACATCTCAAGCAATCTGAATTTCGTAATGTAGATGCGATGCAATAAGAACATATATTCGTTATGTTTGGGTGTTGATGATGGAGGGCTGCGTCGCGATTGAACTGCTCTTTCGGGCCTTCTCTACGAATTCGCTGATCCAAGATCTTGTTGTGTTCTTGAGGATCCGGATGTTTTCGGTCGCTTCAATTTCGATTTCCATCATTGCCCTGTCGGCGATGTCGTCCGGCAATGTCGGCAAGCCACTGGGAGCAGTCTCCCTGTACTTCTTGGCAAACATGGATACGTATCTTTCGACAAAGAACTTTTTGTCGCTTACGCTTAGCTTGGAGAAGTGGCTCATCAAATTGAAGCGGGAGAGGAGTTCTGCCGGGAAAGTTTCATTGATCTTCCCGAGGGGGCAGTTTGTCGTGAATACGATGATGAACCCGCGGAGATCGTGCTCCATCCCTTGGGAGTCCGTGAACGATCCTGTCTCGAGGAGATCGAGGAAGAAGTTCCAGACGGCGGGTTCAGCTTTCTCGAACTCATCCACCAGGAGAATTCCGGCATCGGACGAGTCGATCTTCTTTCCCAGCTCGCCTTCTTCGCTTCCCATGTATCCTCTCGGGCTGCCAATCAGGGAGTTTAGAGAGTCCTTGCTGCTGTAGTTCCCAAGATTGACTTTAGGGAGGGGCTGGCATGGCGCGATTGCCTCGCAGAGAATCTTGGCGACTTCTGTTTTCCCGACACCCGAAGGGCCAAGAAGGAGCAACGAGAACACCGGCTGCTCGTCGAGCGCGTTGAAGAGCCTGAAGCTGCGCGATCGGGATTCGAAGGAGCGTTTGAATTCGATCTGGCCTATGAGCTCGCTTTCGAGGGTGGTGAGGACCTGTTTGAATTCGAGTTCGTCGAGGGATACGAGTGGTCTCTTTACTCTTTTGTCCTTCTGGGCGTCCTTATCGATCTCGATGTCGCATTCTATAATGTCGTCGAACATGGTTCTCAATTGGTATGCTCCTTCGTTCACGGTTTTATCGTCTCCGATGAAGAGGGTGCCAAAGGGTAGCTGGTGGACGAGGAGCTCGAATTTCGATGCCAGCTGAAGATCGCCCGAGAGTAACCCCACAAGTGATGAAACGTCCACGACGAGCTTTTTCTCGGAGAGGAGCTCGGAGATTTGGTCGCTTCCGTGTAGTTCGAGAAGCGACATCAACTTGAAGCCGCCGTCTCCGAGCTGGTCGATCAGGGCTTTATACTGGGATTTGTTGTATGTGACGAGTTTGCGCATGGCGTTGCCTATCAAGCCTCGAAGGACACTGCCTGAATGACAGCAAGGATGTCTATGTAATAGCCCTGTTCTACCCGATTGCCGCCGCCGGTCATGGCGGTGGGTGACGGGTTCTTTCCGCATATAACAATGTCGTTCTGCGGCGTGCGTTTCGGGTCGTCTGGCTGTTGGAAGTAATCGAGGGGGCTCTTCATCTGGGCCGGGGTGATTTTCCCTTTGCATATCCCGACGATGCCGACCTTTCCGATGAGCAGGTCGTCGATTGTGTACCCGCTTTCGAACATTTCTTCTCCATCGAGGGGAATCTTCGCGTACAGCGGCGTTCTTCTTCTTGCGCGGTTTCCTCTGAGCTTGAAGGCTGCGCCGTCTCCTATGAAGGATTGCATCATGTGGCCGATGTCGAGGTCTCCGGCATCGGGGACGGTGATTCCGTCGAAGGTCCCGCTCATGATCGCCATGATGCCTCGAATCTCCTCCTCATTGATGAGCTCCAGCGAGACATCGCCGATGTATGCGCTGTCTCTTATACACATCTGACGCTGCCGACGACTCCTTACGT
>URIA01000026.1 GCA_900547765.1 uncultured Collinsella sp.
AGGAGGCCACTTAATGTGGCCTCCGTCGTGAGCAGGACTGTAGAGCAGGAAACTTCATCAGCGCCCGCCCCACGGGAAACCGGTGGGATAGACCAGTTCAGATGGGGCTTTGATGCATGGGTGGTCTGTTGGTGGGCAAATGGGTATCATACTGTGGTTATTGCATCGACTCTGTGATGCATGTTTGTACGTTCCCGGCGGTCGGTTTGCCAGAAGCGCCCCGTCGGTTGTTCCAGACCCGTTTCGAAGAAAGGAAACAACACTCACCTATGGCAGCTAAAAAATCATCTCCCTTGAAGATCATTCCGCTCGGCGGCCTTGACGGCATCGGTAAGAACATGACGGTCTTCGAGTGCGGCGACGACATGGTGCTCGTCGACGCCGGTCTCATGTTCCCGGATGACTCCCAGCCCGGTATCGACCTGGTGCTTCCCGACTACACCTATGTTTTGGAGAATGAGGAGAAGCTCCGCGGTATCGTCGTCACCCACGGCCACGAGGACCACACCGGTTCGCTTCCGTACCTGCTGCAGGACCTCAACAACAAGGTGCCCATCTTTTCGAGCAAGCTGACGCTTGGCTTTATCGAGGGCAAGCTTTCTGAGTTCCGCATCCGCGCACCCAAGTTCCGCGAGGTCAAGGGCGGCAGCCATGTCAACCTCGGCGGCATCTCGCTCGACTTCTTCTCGATGACGCACTCCATTCCCGGCGCTCTGGGCGTGTTCATCCGCACCAATCAGGGCACCGTTATGCACACCGGCGACTTTAAGCTCGACCAGACTCCCATCGATGGTGTTACGCCCGACTATGCCGCCATCAGCCGCTTTGCCAAGCAGGGTATCGACCTGCTGCTGTCCGACTCCACCAACGCCACGGTCCCCGGCTTTACCAAGTCCGAGGCCGAGGTCGGTCCCAACTTGCTGCACGCCATCAAGAACGCCCCGGGTCGCGTGTTCGTCGCGTCGTTCTCGAGCCACATCCATCGTTTGCAGCAGATCTGCGATGCCGCCCGCAAGTGCGGCCGTAAGGTCGTTGTGACCGGTCGCTCCATGCTCACGAACACCCGCGTGGCGCGCGAGCTGGGCTACCTCAACATCGACGACGCCGATATCATCGATGCCTTTGACATTGATAACCTGCCTGACGACAAGATTGTCGTCATGTGCACCGGTTCGCAGGGCGAGCCACTGTCGGCCCTGTCCCGCATGGCCAACGGCGAGCACAAGACGCTCTCTATCCACGAGGGCGATACCGTTATCCTCTCGGCAACTCCCGTTCCCGGCAACGAGAAGGCCGTCCAGCAGGTCGTCAACAGCCTGGCCAAGCTCGGCTGCGACGTGTGGGATAAGAACCGCGCTCTCGTCCACGTTTCCGGTCACGGTAGCCAGGAGGAGCTCAAGCTCCTGATGGCCATGGCCAAGCCCACGTACTTTATGCCGGTTCACGGCGAGGCCGTGCATCTGCGCGCCCATGCCCAGCTGGCCCGCAAGATGGGTCTCAAGGACGATCATATCTTTATCCTCGACAACGGCGACACGCTCGAGATGCGCGGCGGTATCGTTAAGCGCGGTACGCCCGTCGAGTCCGGCGTCGTTTACGTCGACGGCCTGCGCATCGGCGATACCGACCCCATCGTCTTGCGTGATCGTCAGAAGCTCGCCAACGACGGTATGGTTACCGCTGTTGCCATCGTCTCGCTCAAGCACAAGAAGATCGAGGCCATCGAGTTCTCGGGCCGCGGCGTCTCGTTTGCCATCGACGACCAGTTCTCCGAGGATGCCTCCGCGTCCATTATGAAGACGATCGAGAAGGGCAAGTTCAGCTTTACGAGCAGCGGTTCCGATGCCATTCGCAAGGCCGTGCGCGACTCGCTCTCCAACTTTATCTGGAGCCGTACGCGCACTCGTCCGATGATCATCCCGGTCGTCATGGAGGTTTAGTTTGGCGCGCGGATCTGCACAAAACGCCAAAGGCAATAAGGCCAACAACCAACCGGCATCTGCTAAGGGTGCCGGTTCCCATCTGCGTGCCAATAAGGGCCACGAGTCCGAGTTCGATGATTTCGAGCCCTTGGTCGAGCCCTCGGCCAACCGCGATATCGCCGGCGTGGTCATTGCCGTTTTGGCGATTGCGTCCTTTATTGCCGTGATCTCTCCGGCAACAGCGCCCGTGACGGCTGCGGTTGCCGGTTTCTACCACCTGGGCTTTGGTCTGGGCGCCTACGTGCTGCCGATCGTCATCTTGCTGTTTGCCGCCACGCTCTTTTTGGGTGAGGACTCGCCGCTCAACGTGCGCTCTGTTGCGGGCGGCGCCTTGGTCTTTATCGCCGTCGTCTCCATTCTTTCGCTGATGGTGCCGGGCACGAGCGATTCGTGCGACCTTATGTTTACGCCGCAGAACCTTTCCGTGTCGGGCGGCTACATTGGCGCCTTTATCGCAAGTGCCTTGCAAAACGCCCTGGGTAAACCTATCGCCATGGTTGTCTTGCTGGGGCTTGTCGTCGTTGGTTTGGTCATTATCGGCTTTTCGGTGGGTGGCGTTTTGCGCTCCGCACGCGATCGCGCTGCCGATTTTGCCGAGCGTCGACGTGCCGATGTCAATGCGAGCCCGTGGGGCGATGAAGAGGCCCTGTCTGTTCCCGGCGTCGCTCGTCCGCACCTGAGCATTCTGCGCCAGAAGGGGACTGACGCCGCGGTGACCACGGTCATGGGTGGCGATGTCGACCCGGTTTTGGATGACGACGAGGACGATGACCCATTTGTCGACGTATCCGAGTCGGTTGAAGCCGAGCGCGCCAAGACCACGCTGCTGCCGCGCCGCCATGCCAAGAAGGGCAAGGCTGCGCCCAAGCTCAACACAAGCGAGCCCGACCCGTCTTGGTCCGATAGCGAGATTGAGCTCACCGAGGGTGACGACGAGGACGACGAGGCTCCGCTCGAGACCGCCAAGACAACCTTGCTGCCGCGTCGCCACGCCAAGCGCGGGCAGGTCACTGGACAGCTTTCGATGGAGGACGATCCGGACAAGGTTGACGAGTCCGAGCCGCCGTTTGCCGTGAACCCTGTTTCGGCCGCACCTCAGATCCCCGACTTCTTGAAGCATCCCAAGGTTGCCGATGCGCCTGCCTTGAGTGCTGTCGAATCGGCTGCGGCTAGCGATGGGGGAGCGGACGGCGGCGCCGCAGATAACGAGGGCGAAGAAGAGGACGGCCTCAAACTTCCGCCACTTGAGATTCTGCATGCCAACCCGCAGTCGGCTTCCTCCGCGTCTTCTGACAAGGAGCTGGAGCAGACTGCCGAGTCGCTGCAGTCGACCCTGCTTGAGTTTGGCCGCAGCGCCCGCGTCGTCGGCTGGATTGCCGGCCCGACGGTGACGACCTTTAAGCTGCAGCCCGGCGAGGGCGAGCGCGTGAGCAAGATTTCGAGCCTCGAGGACGATATCGCGCTGTCACTTGCCGCCCAGTCGGTGCGTATCTTTGCACCGATTCCCGGCACTTCGCTTGTGGGTATCGAGATCCCCAACCGCAAGCGCCAAAACGTCAACCTGGGTGACGTGCTGCCCTATGTCAAGGGCGGTCCGCTTGAGCTTGCCATCGGCCGCGATGCCGAGGGCACGCCGGTCGTCGCCGACCTCGCCAAGATGCCCCATCTGCTGATCGCCGGTACCACGGGATCCGGTAAGTCGGTTATGATCAACTCCATCATCACGACCTTGCTCATGCGTGCGCTTCCCGAGGACGTTCGCCTGATCATGGTCGACCCTAAGCGTGTCGAGCTAGCGGGCTACAACGGCTTGCCGCATCTCTACGTGCCCGTGGTGACCGAGCCCAAACAGGCCGCGAGCGCCCTGCAGTGGGCCGTGTCCGAAATGGAGCGCCGCCTGAAGGTCTTCGAGCGCCTTAACGTGCGTAAGATCTCGACCTACAACGAAAAGCAGGCCGCTGGCGAGTTTGAGCATTACGATAACCCGCCGAAAAAGATGCCTTATCTGGTCATCATCATCGACGAGCTCTCGGACCTGATGATGGTTGCCGGCAAGGATGTCGAGGCTTCGATTGTGCGAATTGCCCAGCTGGGCCGTGCCGCCGGTATCCACCTTATCGTGGCTACGCAGCGTCCGAGCTCCAACGTGGTGACGGGCCTCATCAAGGCCAACATCACCAACCGTATCGCCTTTAACGTCGCAACGGGTATCGATTCGCGCGTCATCATCGACCAGATGGGTGCCGAAAAGCTTACCGGCCTGGGCGACATGCTGTTCTCCAAGGTTGACTGGGGCAAGCCCCGTCGTATCCAGGGCTGCTTTGTCTCGGACGACGAGATTAACGAGATCGTCGAGTTCGTCAAATCGCAGAGTGAACCGGACTATCACGAGGAGATTCTGTCGGCTGTGGCCCCCGCCTCCATGTCCATGGCGGGTGGCGGCGGCATTGTCCGCACGGGTGTCGCCGAGCCGCAAGACGACGATCCGCTCATTTGGGAAGCTGCCCATATTGTGGTGGAATCGCAGCTTGGCTCCACATCTGGCCTGCAACGCCGTCTGAAGGTTGGCTACGCGCGCGCCGGGCGTATTATGGACATGCTGGAAGAAAAAGGTGTCGTTGGACCGCCTGACGGATCCAAGCCGCGCGAGGTCCTGTTGGACGAAGAAGGCCTTGCCGCACTGGAATCTGTCGACGCCGAGATGGCACGTGAAGATCGTGAGTTTGGAGGATTCTGATGGCTGCACGCTTTGGTGACATGCTGCTCGAACAGCGTCGCCGAATGGGCCTTTCCATTCAGCAGGTCGCCAACACCATCAAAATCAGGCCGCAGATCATCGAGTTTTTCGAGAATGGCAATTTTGCATCGATGCCCCCGCGCGGCTATGCGCAGGGCATGATTTCGAGCTATGCACGCTTTTTGGGCCTCAATCCGCGTGAGGTCGTCAATGCCTATTTTGACGACCTGATGGCATACGAGCGTGAGACTTCGCAGCAGGGCGGGCGTTTTCAGGACGCTGCCGGCTACGTCAACTCGCGCTCCTCTGTCGATAACGGGCGCTTCCTGATGGTTCAGGGCGGTCGTTCTACTCGTTATGGCCAGCGTCCTCAGCAGGCCGGCTATATTACCGAGACGGGTTCGGGCGAGGAGATTCGCTCTCAACGTGATCGGTTCCGTAGCACGCCGATGCCCGAAGACCGTGCGCTTCCCGCTGCCCGCGGGGTGGCACGTGACCCTCGCGCTGGATACGGCGATGGCGGCTATGCCGATCGCGGCTACCGTGGTGTTTCCTCGGGTCGCTCTCGCGGCGGCTATGCGGATGCCGATACCACGCAGGTAACGCCGCGTCTTCGCTCGCAGTCGCAGCCCTATGGGCAGCGCTCATCTGCTCCTCGTTCGGGCCAGCGCAGCTATCAGGGTCGTGGCGATCTCGCTCCGCGCTCGGGGCAGCGTAGCCTTCAGGGTCAGGGAAGCTATCGTGGTCGTTCCGATAACAGTCGCGGTCGATTGCCCCAAAACAGCGGTCGTGGCGGTTCCAATCGTGGGCGCGGCGGGTCGCGTGCTCCGCAGAATAACGGACTTGATCCGCGTATCGTCTACGCCGGTATCGGTGTCGTCGTCCTGCTGCTGATTGTGCTCATCGTGGTGCTTCTGCGCGGTTGCGGTTCTGCAGCGCCCGAGTCGACGCCAGAGACGCCTGCGGTAACCAAGACAACGACTAAGAAGTCTTCCAAGAAGACCGAAACTGTCGACGAGGATGAGGATACCGATGAGGCGACGGACGAGTCGACCGATTCGGATGCCACTAAGACGGCTGCCAATAAGGATGAAAACGAGATCACAAAGGTTAAGGTCTCTGTCGCCAAGGGCAAGACCGCTTGGATTGAGGTCAAGGTCGACGGCAAGTCGGTCTATGGCGCCCAGGCAACCGGGCCCTTTGAGCAGGAGTACACGCCCGAGTCCTCGATCGAGATCACCACGTCCAAGCCTTCCGACGTCACCGTTACCAAGAACGGCGAAAAGGTCCGCTACGACACCAAGACGTCGGGCGTGGCACGCGTGACCATCACCGTTCCCAAGAAGGAGACGACTGACTCCGAGAATGGCGAAAGTACTGATGGTGCCGATTCCACCGATGGTGCCGACAGCACCGACGGCACCGATGCCCAGTCCACTGATGGCACCGATACCGCTGCCGATGGTCAAGCGGCAACCGATTCTACCGACTATTCGTACGACAGCTACTAAGCCGCTCGTAAGCGAAAGGATGAACCATGGCTAAAGATTCCAGCTTCGACGTTGTGTCCGAGGTCAACATGCAGGAGGTCGACAACGCCTTCCAGCAGACCACGCGCGAGATTTCCCAGCGCTATGACCTTAAGGATTCCGGTGCCACGATCGAACTCTCGAAGGGCGACAAGCTCTTTACGATCAACGCCCCGGCCGACTTTGTCTCCAAGCAGATCATCGACGTGCTGAGCTCCAAGCTCATCAAGCGCGGCATCGATCTTAAGGCTGTTTCCTGGGATGCCCCGCAGGCTGCCTCCGGCGGCACCGTGCGTGTGCTCGGCCACATCGTCGAGGGCATCGACCAGGCGACTGCCAAGAAGATCAACAAGGACATTAAGGATCAAAAGCTCAAGGTCAAGGTAACGATTGAGGCCGATAAGCTGCGCGTTTCCTCTGCTTCGAAGGATGCTCTGCAGACCGTGATCCAGTTCCTGCGCGATCAGGACTACGGCCAGCCGCTGCAGTTTACCAACTACCGTTAATTCATTCGAAAGGACCGCTTTCCAACATGGATACACCGTTGGGTTCCGTACTCTACATCACCCTCGGGTGCGCAAAGAACGAGGTCGACACCGACCGCATGCGTTCGCTGCTGACCGCTGCGGGCTACGAGGAGGCATTCGACCCGCAGAATGCCGATATCGCCATCGTCAATACGTGTTCGTTCCTTGCCTCCGCAACGTCCGAGAGCATCGAGACCACGCTCGAGCTTGCTAACGAGGTGCAGGACGGCGTCCGTTCCTGCCCCATCGTCATGTGCGGCTGCGTGCCTTCGCGTTATGGTGAAGACCTGCCCAATGAGTTGCCCGAGGTCGCGGCCTTTGTGAAGACCGACGAGGAAGACGGCATTGTGTCCGTCATCGATGGCGTGTTGGGCGTCGAGCACGAGATTGCTGCCTATATTCCGCAGGTCAAGCGTACCGTCGAGGGCGCCGTTGCCTACGTCAAGATTTCCGATGGCTGCAACCGCTTCTGCAGCTTCTGCATGATTCCCTACATCCGCGGCCGTTATCATTCGCGCAATGCCGAGAGCATTATCTCCGAGGTGCGCGATCTGGTCGCCGGCGGCGTGCGCGAGATCGTGCTGATTGGTCAGGACACGGGCATCTGGGGTACCGACTTTGGCGACGAGGACCTCACCGAGGGTTCGCCTCGCAACCTGGCGCAGCTGCTGCAGGCTGTTGCCGAGGCGGTGCGTCCGAATAACGTTTGGGTCCGTGTGCTCTACCTGCAGCCCGAGGGCATGACCGACGAGCTTATCGAGACCATTCGCGATACGCCCGAGGTACTGCCCTATATCGATATCCCCGTGCAGCACTGCGACGCGCGCATCCTCAAGGCCATGCGCCGCTCCGGCTCTCGCCAGGAGCTCGAGGATCTGTTCCGTGACCTGCGCGAGCGCATCCCCGGTATCGTGATCCGCTCCACGGCCATGGTCGGTTTCCCGACCGAGACCGACGACGAGTTCCGCGATCTTATCGATTTTATGGACACCGTGGGCTTCGATTACACGAGCGTCTTTGCCTACTCACAGGAGGAGGGCAGCCTGGCCGCCAAGATGGAAGGTCAGGTCGACGAGGAGATCAAGCTCGAGCGCGCCCAGGAGGCCATGGACTTGGCTGAGTCGCTCGGCTTTGCCGCGACCGCCGCACATGTGGGGGAGCGCGCCCAGGTAATCGTCGACGGTATCGAGGAGACCGAGGATGGTGCCGAGCTGATCGGACACGCCTGGTTCCAGGCGCCCGATTCCGATGGCGCGGTGCATCTGGACGCCAGCGAGGCGTCCGTGGGCGATATTCTGACAGTCGAGTTTACCGATAGCTTCTGCTACGAGCTCATCGGTCATGTTGTGGAGTAGGAGAGCGTCGTGGCTAACGAGAGCAATAAGGAACTGACGAGCGTTTGGACGCCCGCCAACATCGTGACGTGCGTTCGCATCGTCTTTATCCCGGTGTTCATGATCGTGTCGGCGCTTTCTCACACGAGTGTTGCCGGTACAGATTGGAGCACCTTCGACGGCCCGCTCGCCGCCGCTGCCTTCATTCTGTACGTCATCCTGTCGTGCACCGATAAGGTTGACGGCTACCTGGCGCGCTCGCGCAACGAGATTACCGACTTCGGTAAATTCTTGGACCCCATCGCCGACAAGCTGCTCGTATTCTCGGCCCTGCTGCTATTCTTGGACTTTGGTGCCGTGTCGGTTTGGTCCGTGTTCATCATCTTGTTCCGCGAGCTGCTGGTAAGCGCCCTGCGCATGGTTGCGAGTGCCGCCGGCGTTGTCGTTGCGGCCGATAAGCTCGGCAAGTACAAGACGGCGACCACGATGGTCTCCATCTGCGGTTACCTGTGCGTCTTTGCGATGGCCGGCTTGCACCTTGGCCCGCTGGCGCTGACGCTCGGCATCTACTCGGTGTCGCGCTTCCTGTACGCCGTTGCCGTTGTCCTGACCGTTATCTCGGGCGTCCAGTACTTCTGGAACTGCCGCAAGATCGTCTTTTCGGTCTAGGTCCTGGTGGGTATGACGGACTCTTTTGAGCAGATTTCCGCACATAACGAGGAGCTGGCGCGCGATATTGTCGAGCGCGCGAGCGCTCGGGGCGTGACGGTTTCGACGGCTGAGTCGCTGACAGCAGGTATGATCTCCTCGACGATTGCCGATATCCCGGGCGCCTCGGCGGTGCTGCGTGGCGGTGCGGTGACCTACTGCGATGAGATAAAGCATCGCGTTTTGGGTGTTGAGCAGGAGACGCTCGACCGCTATACCGCGGTGTCGCATCAGACCGCGCGCGAGATGGCGGCGGGTTCGCTGGAGCTGTATCAGAGCGATATTGCTGTGAGCGCAACGGGTTATGCCGGCCCCGGCGGCGGCACTGAGGACGATCCGGCTGGCACTTTCTATATTGGCTGGGCGTATCGCGCGGCTGATTGGGAAGTGCCGGTCGTGGACTCTGTGCGCTGCCACTATGAGGGCGACCGTTCGTGTGTTCGTGCCCATGCGGTCGCGGAGGCATTGGGACGCATTGCCCTTGTGCTCAACTCTATGGAATAGACGTGTTTTAAGGGGCCTTAGGGCCCCTTAATTGTGGAGATAGGGACCTCTGACACATTCAGCGTTTTTGCTGGTCATAGGTTTATTCTCGCCTTTCTTGTTCTTATTTGCCCCTTTGTGGTCAAGCATTTGGTCAGTGTTTGGTCGGCGTTTGGTTGGGTTTTGGAAAGACTGCCTGCATATGATTGGCCTGAACGGTTGACCACGAACAGCCGTTCGTTTATTATCGATGCAGGTTGTTAAGAGGAGGGCTATTCATGGCCAAGAATTCAGGTCCCGTACGTACCGTTCATGCTCGCACGACGGGTAAAGAGCGCGATGAGATGATCGCCACCACCAAGGCAGAGATCGAGAAGAAATTCGGCCAGGGTTCCATCATGAGGTACGGCGACGGTGGTCCCGAGCTCGAGGTCGAGGCCATTCCCACGGGCGCTCTGGCCCTCGATGCCGCTCTGGGTATCGGCGGCGTGCCGCGCGGCCGTATCGTCGAGATTTACGGTCCTGAGTCCTCCGGTAAGACGACGCTTTCGCTCGAGATCCTGGCCGAGGCCCAGGCTATGGGCGGCGTTGTGGCATTTATCGATGCCGAGCACGCGCTCGATCCCACGTATGCCGCGCGCATTGGCGTGGACATCGACGAGGTACTGATTTCCCAGCCCGATACGGGTGAGCAGGCGCTCGAGATCGTTGACATGCTCGTGCGTTCCGGCGCCATCGATGCCATCGTCGTCGACTCCGTCGCCGCGCTGACCCCGCGTGCCGAGATCGAGGGAGAGATCGGCGACACTACGGTCGGTCTTCAGGCTCGTCTGATGAGCCAGGCGCTCCGCAAGCTCGCCGGTTCGCTGTCCAAGTCCAACACGACGTGCATCTTCATTAACCAGCTGCGTGAGAAGATCGGTGTCATGTTCGGCAACCCCGAGACCACGACGGGCGGCCGCGCCCTTAAGTTCTTCTCTTCGGTACGTATCGACATTCGCCGCATCGACAGCATTAAGCTTAAGGACGAGGTTATCGGTAACCGCGTGCGCGCCAAGGTCGTTAAGAACAAGGTGGCAGCTCCGTTCCGTTCTGCTGAGTTCGACATCATGTACGGTACGGGTATCTCTAAGGAGGGCTCGATTCTGGACATGGCTGTCGAGTGCGGTATCTGCAAGAAGATGGGCTCCTGGTTTGCCTATGGCGAGGACAAGCTCGGCAACGGTCGCGAGGCCGCCAAGGCGTTCCTGCGCGAACACCCCGATTGCGCCGACGAGATTGAGCATAAGGTCCGCCTTGCCTGCGGGCTTGAGTTTGATGACGATGCTCCGTCCGAGGTCGAGCTGACCGATCAGCCTGCGCCTGAGGAGTTTGACGAGCTTTACGCCATCGATGGTTCCGCCATGCTCGATGATGACGACGAGTAGCGGTTACGCTCATGTCGTATACGGTGACCGAGGCCACGGTCGTCTTTCCCGATAAGAAGGCGGCCTCCTCGTTCTCGAGCGGGTATGCGTCCAAAAAGCCTTGCGCACATATCGATTGTGAGCTTGAGGGCGGTTTTGAGCGGTCCATTTGGATCCCCGTGCGGGTCGCGCGACTGTATGTCAAAAACCGTCCCGATCTTCCCTGTGATTGGGATAACTATCGTGATGCGGTGCAGCTCATCGAGCGTAAATGTGCGCTTACCATGGTGACCGAGATGTTATCGCGCCGCGACCATGCGACGGGTGAGGTCCGTGACAAGCTGGCTCGCTACGGCTTTCACCAGTCCGCGATCGATTTCGCCGTCGAGCGCGCCACCGAGTATCGCTTTTTAGACGAGAACCGCTTTTGCTCGTACTTTATCGAGGAACGCAAGCGGCGCGGTTGGGGACAGCGTAAAATCGAGACCGAGCTCAAGCGCCGTCATGTCGTGCTCGATGACATTCCTGGTTATCCCGAGGATTATTTTGCCGTCGAAGACGATTTGGCGCGTGCGTCAGCCCTGCTCGCCAAGCGGCGTGTTCCAGAGACGCGCGGATTCGAAAAACTGGTTCGGTTTTTGATGGGCAAGGGCTTCTCGTATCACATCGCCGCCGATGCCGTTAAGGCACGTCTCGATGCCGAACGTGAGGAATGTGCGGTTTAGGCGTATACGTTTTGTGGCCCTGCCGTTCACCGCGTTTTAGCCGCCGTGCTGGGGCCATTTATTTGACAGTTGTTGTGGTTCAACGTACGATAAACACTGTCATTTGCTTTGTGATATGTGCTCATCTTTGATGAGTTTGTTTATATGTTTATCTGTATCCGACCCGCATAAGCTGCGCCCATATTACTCAAATGTCGCGAGCCGTTCGTAAGGACGGTTCGCTTTGTTGTGTAACGAATCCATAAAAAGGAGTGAGCATGCCTATCATCGCAGCGCTCGTTGGCATCGTTTTGGGTGCCATCGCCGCCATTGCCTACATGCGCACCGCCAAGCAGGGTAGTCTTCACGAGGCCGACGAAAAAATCCAGTCGGCACACGCACGGGCTGAGTCCCTGATCGGTGATGCCAAGCGTCAGGCCGAGACCCTCAAAAAAGAGGCTCTGCTCGAGGCTAAAGAGGAGATCATCAAGAACAAGCAGGCCGCCGAGGCCGAGGACAAGCAGCGTAAGAACGAGATTCGTACGCTCGAGAACCGCGTGATGCAGCGCGAGGAATCCCTTGATCGCCGCAACGACGCTCTCGACAAGCGCGAGCATCAGCTGTCCAGCCAGGCCGGTCAGGTCGAGAAGCGCTCCCGTGAGCTCGAGGAGCTCTGCGCAAAGCAGACCTCCGAGCTCGAGCGTATCGCCGACCTTACCCGCGAGGACGCCCACAAGGAGCTCCTCGATAAGGTTCGCGGCGAGGTCACCCACGAGGCCGCCACGATCATTCGCGAGTCCGAGCAGCAGGTTCGCGCCGAGTGCCACAAGACCGCCCAGGAGATTCTGTCTCTGGCGATTCAGCGCTGCGCTGCCGACCACACTGCCGAGGTCACCGTTACCTCCGTGCACATTCCCTCTGATGACCTCAAGGGCCGTATCATCGGTCGCGAGGGTCGCAACATCCGGACCTTCGAGCAGGTTTCCGGCGTCAACCTCGTGATCGACGACACGCCCGAGACCGTCGTTCTTTCGAGCTTCGACCCGGTCCGTCGTGAGACCGCCCGTGTCGCCCTCGAGAACCTAATCGCCGACGGCCGCATTCACCCTGCCCGTATCGAGGAGATGTATCACAAGGCCGCCGACCTGGTTCAGCAGCGCGTGCGCGAGGCTGGCGAGCAGGCTGCCTTCGATACCGGCATCCACGATCTGCACCCCGAGATCGTCAAGACCCTTGGTGCCCTGCGCTACCGTACCTCGTTTGGTCAGAACGTGCTTCAGCATTCGCTCGAGGTCTCTGATCTGTGCGGCGTGATGGCTTCCGAGCTTGGCCTGGACGTTGTGACCGCCAAGCGCGCCGGCCTGCTTCATGACCTGGGCAAGGCAATCGACCACGACGTCGAGGGCCCGCATGCCGTCATCGGCGCCGAGCTTGCCCGCCGTTATGGCGAGAAGCCCGTTATCGTCCACGCTATTGAGGCTCACCATGCCGATGTCGACCCCAACACGGTGCTCGATGTCCTGGTGCAGGCCGCCGATGCTGTCTCTGCCTCTCGCCCCGGTGCCCGTCGCGAGTCTGCCGAGAACTACATCAAGCGTCTTGAGAAGCTCGAGGAGATCGCCAACTCTCATGACGGCGTCGAACGTACCTATGCCATGCAGGCCGGTCGCGAGGTCCACGTCATGGTCCAGCCGGACAAGATTTCCGATGCCCAGTCCACGGTTCTTGCTCACGATATCGCCCATCAGATCGAGGAAGAGATGGAGTATCCCGGTCAGGTGCGCGTCGTCGTGATTCGCGAGAGCCGCGCTGTCGATATCGCTAAATAACATGAGCGACGCGAACGAGCTCATCTCATTTATCGCGTCGATGTCGGGGGAGGGCAACCTTCGCGTCGAGGAGAACCTTGGCGAGGGGTATGTCCGCCTCCGCGTTTCGGAGGCCGAGCGGCGCCAGGCTAAGCACGACATTCAGCATGTCGAGGACATCGTCATCGAAATGCTCCGTAATGCTCGCGATGCCGGCGCCGACAAGGTCTATCTCGCCACGACCAAGGAAGATGGCGTCCGCACGCTTGTCTTTCTGGATAACGGTTCTGGCGTTCCGCAGGATATGCAAGAGCGAATCTTTGATGCCCGCGTTACCTCCAAGCTCGAGAGCATGAAGATGGACCGTTGGGGCGTTCACGGTCGTGGCATGGCATTGTTTTCGATCAAGCAGAACACCGACGAGGCCCGTGTGGTCACGTCCGGCGTCGATCTTGGTTCAGCCTTCAAGGTGAGCGTTGCGGCCGACCGCCTCAGTGAGCGTGCCGATCAGTCCAGCTGGCCCCAGGCCGTCAAGGATGAGGACGGACGTTATGTCTGCGCTCGCGGCCCACATAATATTATTCGCGCTGCTTGTGAGTTTGCGCTCGAGGAGTTGCGTGGTTGCGATGTCTATCTTGGTTCTCCGTCTGAGATTGCCGCGACCCTTTATGCTCAAGCGTCAAGTCGGCTCGATACGTCTCGTCTCCTGTTCATTGATGACGAGAGTGAGCTTCCGGTTGTCGATCGTTTAGGCCTTGCTTCTGATGCCGAGGACTTTATCCGTATTTGTTCGGGTTTGGGTCTTGAGATGTCCGAGCGCACGGCCCATCGCATTTTGGCAGGGCAGATTAAGCCCGTTCGCGGTGTGACCGCGCGTCTGCTGCGCGAGCGTGATTCTTCCTCGCATGCGCCGGCTCCTGTCGATCTCGCGAAGGATCGTCGCGGGCTACGTATTGCCAAGGATGACATGGCACAGTTTTCGCGCGCTGTGGAACGCGACTTTAATGACCTTGCCGCCCGGTACTATCTCAACCTTTGCGGCGACCCAAAGATCCGTGTTTCGCGTGATCGAATCACCGTGACCTTTGATCTTGCCAAAGAGGAATAGTGCCTTTACCGAGTCAACTCGGTACGATACAGTTATTGCAGTTAAAACGTACTTTTAAATGCAGGAGTTTTTTCATGGATTGCCTGAAGGTATCAAGCAAATCATCGCCCGCGTCCGTTGCCGGCGCCATCGCCGGCATGGTCAAGGATGGTGTGCCCGTCAACATCCAGTGTGTCGGCGCCGGTGCCGTCAACCAGGCCATTAAGGCCGTTGCTATCGCGCGCGGTTTTTTGATTCCAACCGGTTTTGATATTTCCTGCGCGCCCGTGTTCTCCGACATCCTCATTAACGGGGAGTCGCGCACGGCCATCCGCCTTTCTATCTACGTTCACCAGATCAATCGAGCTGCTATGGATAACGTCGTCATGGATGATGTTAAGCCTGTGGCATAGCTTCTGCTTGCCTTGTTTCGCTCCCCATCGTTAGGACTTATGCACATGGACCAGCGTTCCGTACGCGATATTCTTGCCGGTAAAACCTACTTTATCCGCACCTTTGGCTGCCAGATGAATCAGCACGACTCCGAGCGTGTGAGCGGTCTGCTTGATTCGTATGGCTGCCTCATGGCGCTCGATCCCGCGCATGCCGATATCGTTGTCTTCATGACGTGCTGCGTGCGCGAGGCCGCCGATACTCGCCTGTACGGTCAGTGCAATTCCTGCAAAAGCCTGCCGCCTTCGCCTTCGGGCAAGCGCGTGGTTGCCGTTGGCGGTTGCATCGCGCAGCGCGATGGCGAGGGCCTGCTCACCAACGTCGATAACGTCAATGTCATCTTTGGCACGCATTCCATTGCACATGTGGCCGAGCTCATTGCCGAGGCGTTCCTTGATGGTAAGCGTCATATCCGCACCAATGAGCATGAGGATACGGATGCCATGAGCATGCCGTGGCATCGCGAGACTCAGTATCACGCCTGGGTGCCCATCATGACGGGCTGCAATAATTTCTGCACCTATTGCATCGTGCCGTACGTGCGCGGTCGCGAAAAGAGCCGCCCCTTCGAGGAGATTGTCGACGAGGTGACCGGTTTGGTGCGCCAGGGCGTGCGTGAGATTACGCTGCTGGGCCAAAACGTTAACTCATATGGTCGCGATCTGTTTGGCAAGCCGCGTTTTGCCGATCTGCTGCGTGCCGTGGGCGATACGGGCGTGGAGCGCATCTTCTTTACGTCTTCGCATCCCAAGGACCTGTTGCCCGAGACCATCGACGCCATGGCCGAGACGCCTGCCGTTATGCCGCAGCTGCACTTGGCCGTCCAGTCAGGTTCGACGCGGATCCTCAAAGAGATGAATCGCCGTTATACACGCGAGGACTATCTGGGCCTTGTCGATCGCATTCGCAACCGCATGCCCGATATCGCGCTCTCGACCGACATTATCGTTGGCTTCCCGGGTGAGACTGAAGAAGACTTTGAGCAGACGCTCTCACTTGCCGAGACGGTCCGCTATGCTCAGGCCTATACCTTCATCTATTCCAAGCGCGCCGGTACCCCGGCCGCCGAGATTGACGATCCTACGCCGCATGAGGTTATTCTCGAGCGTTTCAACCGTCTGGTTAAGGTTATCGAGACCACGGCACACGAGTATAACCAGGGTGAGCTTCATACTGTGGTTCCGGCGCTCATTGAGGGAACGAGTAAAAAGAACGACGCGGTCCTGCTGGGCAAGAGTCCCAAGAATCAGACCGTGCATGCGCCTATCCCCGAGGGTTACAGCGTCGATCAGCTTGTTGGTAAGATCGTTGATGTTGACGTTGACATTGCCAAGACCTGGTATTTGTCCGGCTCCGTTGTGGGCGAGCCGCGCTAATGGTTTCTCCCGGGGCAGGTCTTTCCGCCGTTGCGATCGTCGGTCCGACGGCGGTTGGTAAGAGTGATGTTGCCGACCGTTTGGCAGCTCGTCTTTCGTCCGAAGTGCTGTCGTGCGATGCGATGCAAATCTATCGCGGCATGGACATCGGTACCGCAAAGATGGCGCCCGATGAGTGCACGGCGCCGCTGCGTCTCGTCGACATTGTAGAGCCGGGTGCGGCATATTCTGCTGCGCTTTATCAGGCCGACGCTCGCGCGCATGTTGAACGTCTCCTTGGTTCGGGTTGCCTGCCGGTTTTTTGCGGAGGTACGGGGCTGTATCTCAAGGCCGCCCTCGATGAGATGGACTTTCCCTCGGGTGAACTTGAGGACGATCGCCGTGCGGGCTATCAGGAGCTTGCCGAGCGTATTGGCGAGGAAGAACTGCATGCCCTGCTTGCCGAGCGCGATCCAGAATCGGCTGCTGTTATTCATCCCCATAACGTGCGCCGTGTGATTCGTGCGCTCGAGATGCATGATGATGGTATCTCTTATGCACAGCAAAAAAGTCAGTTTAGTGTTCCGCGCGAGCATTATCATGCCCTATGGTTTGGTCTGTCGCGTAATCGCGAGGCGCTCTACGAGCGCATTAATCTGCGCGTCGATCTGATGTTTGAGCAGGGTCTTGTCGATGAGGTCCGCGGTCTTATGGCCCAGGGTCTGGGAGATGCCCTGACGTCGATGCAGGCAATTGGCTATAAAGAGATCATTGATGCTTTCAATGGCGTGATGAGCATGGATGAGGCCCGCGAACTCATTAAGATGCGTTCGCGTCGTTATGCCAAGCGTCAGCTTTCGTGGTTTAAGCGCGATGACCGTATCGTGTGGTTTGATATGGATGAATGTACGATCGATGAGGTCGTTGAGGATATCCTGCATCGTATTGAGGCTGCCTAATGGCCCGTTTCCCCCTTGTTCCCACGGCACCCGAGCCCGAGCGTGCCATTTTAGTTGGTGTTGAGTGGCGCGACAATGCATGGCCGCTCGATCGCTCGCTTGATGAGCTGGAGCGTCTTGCCCACACAGCTGGTGCCCGGTGCGTGGCACGCTTGTCGCAGCGTTTGGTAAAGCCGTATCCTAAATCGTTTATCGGTTCCGGTAAGGTTGAAGAGCTGTACGGCCTGGTGCATCGCATGGATGCCGATGTCGTTATTTTTGACGACGACCTGACCCCCTCGCAGCAATCCTATTTGGAGAAAGCCGTGGGCGAGCCGGTAAAGATTATCGATCGTACAGCACTGATCCTGGATATCTTTGGCCTGCATGCTCAGACGCGTGAGGGACGCCTGCAGGTACAGCTGGCACAGCTTCAATATTTGTTGCCTCGCCTGCGTGGCATGTGGAGCCATCTCGCCAAGGAGCAGACGCGCGGCGGCATCGGCTCACGTTTTGGTCAGGGCGAAAGTCAGCTCGAGGTCGACCGTCGCCTCATTCGTAATAAGATCGCTGCGCTTCGTCGTGAGCTCAAGCAGGTTGAACAGCGTCGCGATGTTCAATCCAAGAGTCGCATTGAGTCACCGGCGTTTCGCGTCGCGTTAGCCGGTTATACCAATGCCGGTAAATCGACGTTACTCAATCGTCTGACCGGCTCTACGGTACTTTCGCAGGACAAGCTGTTTGCTACGCTCGACCCGACGACGCGTTCGTATCGTCTGCCCGGCGGTCGCGGCATGACGATTACCGATACCGTCGGCTTTATTCAAAAGCTGCCCCATGGTCTGGTCGATGCCTTTAAATCGACGCTGTCCGAGGTTTTGGGTGCCGATCTAATTCTCAAAGTCGTAGATGCGTCTGACGAGGACTATGAGCGGCAGCTGGAGGCTGTCGACCGCGTGCTTGATGAGATCGGCGCCGGAGAGCGTTTAACGCTGACCGTATTCAATAAAATCGATCTTCTCGATAGCGTCGATCGATTGAGTTTCCGTCGTCGCTATCCGGAGGCCGTTCTGTTCTCGGCCCAAACGGGCGAGGGGCTCGACGATCTCGTCGACCGGATTGCTCGCGAGGCAGCTGCCACCGATGTGTTGCTCTCCGCTGATATCCCGTATCGTGAGGGCGCTCTCATCACGCTGGTGCATGAGCAGGGAACCCTTCTGCATGAGGAATATCTCGAGGACGGCGTTCGCATTGTGGCGAAGTTGCCGGCTCGTATTGCACCGCGGCTCGAGCGTTATCGCACCGAGTAGACGAGCTCCAAAATGCCCAGAATGATGGGCTGATGCAGCAGATAAAAGGGGAGAGCGTGACGTCCAAGGCTGGCGAGCGCCGGCAGGGGGTTGGCGTAGGCCCAGCTAGGGACGGTCTTATCGATTCCCTGCGCTATGTGTGCGGCGAAGTATCCTGCAAGATACATAAAGATAAACGGGATGATGGGGTAGTAATCACCTGAGATAAACCCAGGGCTCGGAAATCCCAGCCACGCCAGGTAGGGGACAGGGTAGATCGTTTTGGGGATGCTCCAGGTGATTGCGAACAACATAAGGCATAGGGGCATGCCCCATCTCGCCGTTATCTTCTTAAGGACGGGATCGGTCAACGCTACGATGCCGGTGCATGCGGCCATGCAGTAGATGATGCCAAAATTAACCGAATCGTCGACTGAGACAAGTGTTGTTGCCAACCAGACAACGAGTGCTGCTAAGGCGTATTTGGCGGCACGTTTGATATTGTTGCGCGAAAGGGTGCACATCCAACCGGCGATAAACAAAAATACCCAGCTGATGCTGGCGCGCCAGATGTCTTGAAAGACTGACTGGGTAAACCAGGGCATATCCCAGCCGTACAGGTAGGCGAGATCATAGCAAGCGTGAAAACCTGCCATAGAAATCATCGTAAACCCGCGGACGGTATCAAATATGGTTATGCGTTTTTGCATTACGAGAACCGGCGCATCAAGCCGACGACTTTGCCCAGGATAACGGGATTCGTTGCATAGATAGGTTCCATGGTGTCGTTCTCGGGCTGCAAGCGCACACGCCCCTGCTCCTTGTAGAACGTCTTGACGGTCGCCGAACCATCAATCATGGCCACGACAATTTCTCCGTTCATGGCACTCTTTTGTTCACGGACGATGATGTAATCGCCATTGAAGATGCCGACATTGATCATTGAGCTCCCATGCACCTCAAGGATAAAGGAACCCTGATCAGTGGCGATTTCGGTCGGGATAGTAAACGTGTCTTCGATATTCTGCTCGGCCAGAATGGGAATCCCAGCCGCGACGCGGCCAACGAGCGGTAGCGAGACCGTTCCGCGAGGTGCGGTGGGCTCGTCAGATTTAGAAATTGAGACAGAGGAACCATCCTCGTTAAAGAGTTCCAGGGCGCGCGGTTTGGTGGCATCGCGCTTGAGTAGCCCGCGCGCCTCCAGGGCAGAGAGATGGGCGTGCACGGTGCTGGGGGAGGAAAGGCCCACGGCAGAAGCCATCTCGCGCACGCTGGGCGGATAACCCTTCTCCTGCTGATATTCCTTGATGAAGTCGTAAATTTGCTGCTGACGCTTGGTAATTTTGCGAGCCATCAGGGCATCCTCTCTACCCATGTCAAACAAATGTTCGAATTTTGCTTGACAGGAACAACTGTTCGAAGATAATAATAACCGAACATTCGTTCTCGCGCTAGACATTTTTGTCCGCGCGGCTTGATAAAACTGTTCTCAGCAAAACACGCGAGAGGAGAACATGATGAACGTAACGAATATGGTCCAGGGAAACCTCGCCCTTAAGCTCGAGACGCCTGCAGAACCCACTTTTACGGTTGTTCAGGGTGGCCGCTCCGGCTTTCAGCCTTTGACCGTAAAGCCCGCGCGCAATCAGCAGGCTGTAGTCGCGCCGGCCCGCGTTGCCCTGAAGGTTCCGACGATTGTCGCCGTCGCCGTTGCGCTTACGCTCTTCTTTGTCCTCGCTATGTCGGTCTTTAGCGCTCGTCACGCCGCGTATGCCGAGTCCGTTTCCAACATTACCTACGGGACCATTCGCGTTCAGCCTGGCGATTCTCTTTGGTCGCTTGCCGAAGAATATCCAATCGAAGGCCTTTCCACGCAAGAGACTTCCGACATGATCCGTAGCGTCAATCATCTGGAGCATGGTTCGCTCGCCGCCGGTGCGCATCTTAAGGTTCCTGCTCGTTCGTAATCATTATCGCGCTGCGCATGGTACCCTTGTTATCGTTTAAGAGGAGGTACCATGCGCTGTCCCAAATGCGGCAAGGCACATACCCGCGTCGTTGATTCCCGTATGCAGGAGTCAAATAACACCATTAAGCGCCGTCGCGAATGTTGCTCGTGTAACTACCGCTTTACAACGTTTGAGCGATGCGAGGACCCTATCGAGGTCATTAAGTCAGATGGAACTAAGCAGCGGTTCGATCGCAATAAGCTTCTTGTCGGCTTGATGCGCGCCACCATCAAGCGCGATATCGACACTAAGAAGCTCAATGAGATTATCGATGACATCGAGGTCGAGCTTCGCTCTCGCACGCTGACGGCCGTCACGTCCCATGAGTTGGGTGACATGGTGCTCAAGCGCTTGGCCAAGATCGACAAGGTTGCGTACATCCGTTTTGCCTCGGTCTACCGCGATTTCAAAGACGTCGATGAGTTTCTGCAAGAGCTCGACAAGCTAAGGTGATTCCATGTCCAACATTACCGTCAACATAAAGCGTCTCGATCCCACCGTTGAGCTTCCCAAATACGCCCATCCCACTGATGCCGGCTTGGATTTGCGCTCCAACGAGGACTGCGTCCTGAAGCCCTTCGAACGCCGTCTGGTCTCTACGGGGCTGGCCATCGCCCTGCCCGATGGCTACGCCGGCTTCGTCCAGCCCCGCAGCGGCTTGGCCATCAAGCAGGGCCTGTCTATAGTCAACACGCCGGGCCTCATCGACGCCCACTACCGAGGAGAACTCAAGGTTATCCTCATCAACCTGGATCCCACCAACGACATCCAAATCAACAAAGGCGACCGCATAGCCCAACTCGTCATCCAAGAAGTCCCCACGGTCAATCTCATAGAAGTAGAAGAACTAGACGAAACCGACCGAGGCAAAGGAGGCTTCGGCTCCAGCGGCATCGCCTAGGGCGCTCGTATCCCTCCCGCCCGCCTCTCGCACATATCATTCCATGCTCAAACATTCTCGCTTCGCTTCGCTCGCTGCGAAACTGCGCGTGGAACGATATGTGAGAGAGGCGGGCGGGCGGCTACTCGCTTGAAAGCAATAATAAATCTTTTTGATATTCCGCTGCGGCAAAGGAACAATCCCTTTGCCGCAGCGGCTAACTGCATTTAGTTACTTTGGTTTGCCTTTGCAGCTTCTAATAGGGGGATCCGGCGCAGCTGGTGGTGCGTAAACGCAGCTGACCGGCCCGACCCGCCTATATATCGTCCCACGCGCAGTTTCGCAGCGAAGCGAGAATGTTTGAGCATGGGATGATATATAGGCGGGTCGGGCCGGTCAGCGGACAGTAAATCACTACCTGATATGCGCAGGCTTGCCGCCCCAGTAGAAGCGGCAGAAGGCTCGTTTGCGCTTTTGGGGTTTGCCTACGAGTTCCATGGTTGCGATGGCTATGTCTTCGGCTGCGTGGGGGCGGCGTAGTACTTCGCCGTTGATGAGTAGCGCTTTGAGTGATTCGGGATGGTCGTGCAAGTGACGTAGGGTAACGATGAGTTCTCGTGCCGTGGTGACGTGCATGCTGGCGCCCATGCCGGTGAGCATCGTGGTGTTGGCCTTTTCCTGGCCGTATGATTTGCCCAGCAGGATCATCGGCAGATGTGCGCATAGGCACTCGGTGACGGTGAGTCCGCCCGATTTGAGAATTGCCAGGTCGCAGCCGTGCATGAGGGCCGCCATGTCGTCGACATAGTCCAGCACCGTGACATTTTCGAGCTTCATGGCATCGAAGAGCGTCTTGAGGCGGGCGGCGTATTCCTTATCCTTGCCCGGCAAAAAGACAAAGTGCATGTCTTCGAAGCTGCGTAGGAAGGGGAGGGTGCGGTCCATCTCCGCGCGAAAGCGAACGTACGGTTGAGGCAAGCTGGCACCGGCCATTACCAGCACGACGGTCTTGTCGGTGGGGAGGTTGAACTTAGCTAGCTCTTCCTCGCGATCGTAATCCGTGTCGAATCCGGCGCGAATAGGAATGCCGGTAATGCGAATCTTTGTCTCGAGCACCTCGCGCGGACGCAGCGTTTCGGCCATAAATTCGTTGGCAACACAGAATAAATCGGTGTCCTTGTGGGGCCACCATCCCTCGACTTCGTAGTCGGTCGGTACGCAGATGACCGGATAATCGATACCCGTAATTACGCGGGCGCCCACGGCAACATTGGCTGCTGTGATGTGCGTTGCAACCACGGCTATGGGCCTGCGGCTACGAATATATTCGTTGAAGGCGGGGAACATAATACGCGACCATGCCGTTCCGCCACCCCAGAGAAGATGTCCCGTAAGCGTATATCGCCAGGTCAGGTCGTAAATGGGGCGCGTGGCTCCCGTAAAAGAAGCCGCGGTCTTATTGCCGTCGAATTTAATACGTCCAAAATCAAGGATATCGAGCACTTCAATCTCAATATCCTCGGGGATGCCATTGGTGCCGCGGATGAGGTCGAATGCCTGCGCTATCGCATTTGCGGCGGCCTTGTGGCCCGAGCCAACGGAGGCGTGCACGATGGTCACGAGAGGTTTTTGCTGAGCCAGGAGCGTGGTTTGCTCCGATTGGGGAGTGCTGTGCGTGAGCAGGGGAGCGTCGTCACTCGTCTGCGCCTGGTCCATCGATAACTCCCCTTCAGCTTTGTAATACGGTTTTATCATTGTAGTGCATGAGTGTCACGTTCACGTAAATTTGGGTACGAGCGCAAAGAACGACAACGTTTCGACGAAAGGACGCTTCATGACTACCGATAAGCCGATCGATGTTGCGATTATCGGTGGCGGCCCCGCGGGCTATGCTGCCGCCATTTATGCTGCGCGTGCCAACCTGACGACGACCGTGATTGAGCAGGGCATGTCGGGAGGGCAGATCGCCACAACCAATGAGGTCGAGAACTATCCGGGTTTCCCGCTCCTGAGTGGCGCCGAACTCGGCGAGCGTTTTCAGCAGCATGCAGAGGGCCTGGGGGCACAGGTTACATGGAGCATGGTTACGGGTATCGATTACGATGCCGATGCAGCGTTGTTTACGGTGCATCACGATATGGGCGATACGCTGGCCTCGAGCGTTATCGCTTGCATGGGCGCCACGCCGCGTCCGGCAGGTTTCGCAGGCGAGGATACGTATCGCGGTCGTGGCGTTTCATATTGCGCAACATGTGACGGCATGTTTTTCCGCGGCAAACAGGTTTTTGTAATCGGCGGTGGCAATTCGGCATGCGAAGAGGCGCTGTTCCTGTCCGACATTGCCAGCAGTGTGACCATTGTGCTGCGCCGCGACCAGTTCCGTGCGCCCGATGGTGTTGTTCAGAAAGTACTCGCAAAGGACAATATTACAGTTAGGTACCAAACTAGTATTGTGGAGCTATCGGGCGAAGCCATGCCAACGACGATTACCTTTAAGGACAACGCATCCGGCGAGACTCATACCGAGTCATTTGAGCCCGGCTCGTTTGGCATCTTTGTCTTTACCGGAACGCAGCCCCATACCGAGCTTGTTGAGCATCTAGTCGATCTGGCGCCTGATGGCGGCATTCTGACTGATGAATCCATGGCGACCCGCACGCCAGGTCTATTTGCCGCTGGCGATATCCGTTCCAAACGTTTACGCCAGGTTGTGACCGCTGTTTCGGACGGAGCCATAGCAGCAACGAGCGCATACGCGTTTCTCCGTGGATAAGTACGATAATATATCTTATGTAAGGTTGTTATCAATTTACTAAATGGCGGGACGATGCATCAATGCACTGTCTCGCCAATTTTCTTAGCGGCTATGTGGTATGAAAAACTAGATAACCTAGAATACAATATAGAAAACGAACGGAGGCCTCTTATGAACCACGCTAAATACGTTATTCCGATGTCCGATTCGTCGGTCAGCATTAAGCCCGATAATCAGCCCACGGTGCTACCCGATGCATTCATTCAGTCCGATATCGTGCGTAAACTCAATACGTTGAGTCTGCCGCGCTATGACCAGTTGCCCAATGTGACGCTCTATCGCGACCAGGTTATTGAGTATGTTGCGCTGTGGATGGAGCCGCTGTCCATTTGCGTTGAGCAGCCCGTCATTACGCCATCGATGATCAATAACTACGTGAAGGTCGGCCTGGTGCCTGCTCCGGTCAAAAAGCAATATGGCCGCGAGCAGATTGCCCGTCTGATCGCTATTTGCATCTTTAAGCAGGTGCTACCTATTGCTGCGGTGCAGGCACTCTTTAACATTCAGCGATTGAGCTACGATGCCCCGACGGCCTTCGACTATGTGGTTGATCAGCTCGAGGCATCGATTCGTTCGGCGTTTTCCGTCGAGCAGACGCCGGTTCCCGATACGGCGCATCAGGTAACGCGTGAGTCGCTGCTTGTGCGCAGTGCGGTTTCATCCTTTGTTTCGAAGGCTTACTTGATGAGCTATCTCAAGTTCAACGGATTTAATAGCTAGCCGACGTATAAAACGGGCGGGACAAAGAGCCATCTGTCGCTTTGTCCCGCCCATATTTTTGCTTGGTTGGACTTTATTTGCCCGAAGCTACGCCCATGCCGTAGCCGATGATGAGGCCGTGCATCTCGGCGTAATAGGAATCCAGGCCGTTGCAGGGCATGATGATGGTCTTGGAGCCGGGCCAATGCTCGACTATGCGGTCAGTAAGCGCCTGGGCTCCAGCTTCGTTCTCAACGTGATCGATGATGACCTCACCGCCCGTAAAACCCTCGGCTTCCATGGTGTCGATGATCTTGTTGAGCATCTTCTTTTCGCCACGCGTGTGCCCGACGAGTTCGATTTTACCGGCCTCACTCGCCGTGCCCAAAATGCGGATATTGAGCTTGTTGGCAATGACGCCGGCTGCCTTAGGGATACGTCCGGCTTTGGCCAGGTTTTCGTAATTGCACAGGCTAAAGAGGATTTTGCTGTTTTGCTCAAGGCTATCGAAGTATGCGCAAGCGTCCTCGAATGAGACATCTGGATTGCTTGCAAGATAGCGGTCGAACAGCAAGAAAATGAGGTCCATTTTGCCGCCAGCTGCGCGCGAATTGACTAGATGAATCTGCCGGTCGGGCTCCTCGGCAAGAACCATATCGCGAGCCGTGGCTGCTGCGTTGTAGCTGCCCGACACGCCCTCAGAGATTGGCATGCAGATGGTCTTGTCTGCCAATTTGAAGAGCTCGGCCCACTCCCCTACGCTGGGACAAGCGCTCGAAGAAGCGTTCGTCTCCGCCTGAACAGCGCAGTTGAGCTCATGAACATCGAGCGAAAGGTCATCGATGAATTCACGCTCCCCCACTCGAATTTTGAGGGGCGCAAATGCAAAGGTGGTATGGGGCGCGGTCGGTTGCCAATCGCGGAGATTGCAGCTTGAATCGGAGATAAGTGCCCAACTCATAGAGGGTCCTTTCTAATTGTTCCTCAACAATTATAGCCATCTTGCAAACTGAATGTACGGCTATCTAGTTTTGAATACTAGATAGCCGTACAAGATTAGAGAAAAAAAGAATGGACCTCGCGACTTAAAGCCACGAGGTCCACATTCACACGCTGTGTAAGATGACTTAGTAACGCACGAAGATATAGTTGTTGTTCATGCCGGCGGCAACGGAGCTGATGATAACACCTGTGTTGTAGTCGGAAGCATGAATCATCTGACCACCACCGATGTAAATGCCGGTGTGGTACGAGTTGACCACAACGTCACCGGGCTGCGGATCGGACACACGCGTCCAGCCCATAAAGGTACCCGTGGTGCCGAGGCGGCAATAGCGACCAGTGAGGCAATAGCTAACAAAACCAGAGCAGTCGAAGCTGTTCGGGCCAATTCCGCCCCAGGAATAAGCGCAACCAAGCTTGCTGTATGCACGCGAGACAACAGAACCGCCATCGACGGACTGGCTCGGAGCAGAAGGTGTCGGAGCCGGAGCAGGCGTGGAGGGCTGCGGCGTCGGAGCGGGTGTCGGCGTAGGAGCCGGAGTGTTGCCGCCCTGGTTGTTATTGCTGGTCTGGCCACCGTTGTTGGTGTTCTCGGTCGTACCGGCAGTCTCGTTGCTCACCGTGGCCTTCTCGGCGGTGCTAGCGTTGATGCCGGCCTGCAGCGCGGCATTGGCCTCGGCCTCGGCGGCAAGCTCGGCCTGCAGCTGCGAATCCAGGGAATTTACGACGTTCTGGGCTTCAGCCTGCTGGGCGTTAAGCTCGTCGACCTTCTTTTGCGTGGTGGCGACGTTCTTCTCCTGCTCGGCCTGCTTATCGGTGAGCTGCTGCTTAAGCTCCTTTACCTCTTGAATGGTCTGAGCCTGCTTATCGGAAACTTTGCCGTAGTAGAACAGACGGTTGAGCATATCGCTCAGATCATCGACACCCGTCAGAACCTGAAGCAGGCTCAGACCGCCGGTTTTGTACTCGCCGGCGACATAGGTCGAGAGCTTGGCCTGACCATCGGCGATCTCCTGCTGCTTTTGCGTGATCTCGCCGGCAGTCTGATCGAGCGCTTGCGTCTGCGTGGCGAGCTCATCGTAAATCTGCTGAGTTTGGGTACCGATCTGCTCGAGCTTCGTACGAGCAGCGGCAAGGTCGGATGCGGTATCGGCGTAGGCAGGAGCCGCGAGGCCCAAGCCCAAAACACAAGCGAGGGTTGCCGTAGCAGCGCAGCGTGCCATGTTTTTGTGCGTGTTTGCTGTGCGCATGTAGCTTCCTTTCCAGTAACTAAGGGTAACGGCTAGCCTACCGTCACCAGGCTAAAGAGCTCCACATCGTCATCAGACGGCGTGAGCTTCTCGCGCGGGTTGAGAAACGCAAGCTCAAGTATACAACCGTAACCGATAAGCTTTGCGCCCATATCTCGCACCAGTTTACCTGTTGCCTCGACGGTTCCGCCCGTCGCGACCAAGTCGTCCAGAATCAACACGGTATCTTTAGAGCTGATAGCGTCGGCATGGATCTCAATTGAATCGGTGCCGTACTCGAGCTCGTAGCTCTGGCTTACGGTCTCGCGCGGCAGCTTGCCCGGTTTACGTGCGGGAACAAAGCCGGCGCCAAGGGCTACAGCCACCGGTACGCCAACCATAAAGCCGCGAGCCTCGGGACCCACGACCTTGGTGATCCCCATGCCGGCAAAGTGCTCGGCGAGGGCATCGGTCATGGCTTTGAGCGCCTCGGGATTGCCAAAGAGCGGCGTGATGTCTTTGAAGATGACTCCGGGCTCGGGATAGTCGGGGATGTCGACGATTTGAGATTCGAAGTCGTACATTGCATGACCTTTCAATGGGTTGCCGGATAAGCGGCAGCGGTTATTTGCCCGCCGTGGCGGTGCCGGAGTGCGAAGGGGCGACGACCTTGAGCGGCTTTACGAGAGAATCCTCGTGCGAAGCCGGCGTGGCTATCTCTTCGTTTTTGGCTTTGGTGGACTCGGAGCGAGTGATTTCCTCATCGAGTGCATCGATGTCGGCGTCCTCGACCACGGCGTTGAGCGACTCAAAAACGCGGTTCTTGAGCAGCGCAGTGTGCACACCCTCGGTCAGGTCGTGAAGCTTCTTAAACGCACGCTCGAGCTTGGCGTCGCGCTCGTCATCGGAGGTATCCATGCCGAGCATGCTCACGAGCACCTGCTCAAACATCGAGGACTCGCGGTTGGCGGAAGACACGTACTGACGCAGGTTGCGGGGCTCGATATGGAAGCGTGACAGCTCGGAGCAGTAGCGGATGATTGGAAAATCGCGACCATCGACGAGCTCACGATTCTGCGGACTCTTGATGATGCGAATGAGGTCGTTCTCGGCGAGCGAGCGGATAAACGAAATCTCGACGCCCAGCATATCGGGAATGGTCTCGATGGGATGCAGCTTTTGCTTAGTCTCCTTGGGCTCCGTCTTGAGCGGAACATCGGACAGCAAGCCCACCTCGTAAGCGAGCGTTGACAGGTCCGTGGCGTTTTCCAAGCGCTGCTTAATCACGTTGAGCGGCATATAGCGGGTCTTCTGCAGGTGCAGAATGACCTCCAGGCGATCAACGTCCTCCTTGGAGTACTGACGGTATCCCTTAGGCGTACGATGAGGGGTAATGAGCCCCTCATCCTCTAGAAATCTAATTTTTGAGTTCGAAAGATCGGGGTATGCGCCTCGAAGAAGGTTGACGACTTGGCCGATACTCAGATAGTTGCGTTCGGCCATGCCCTACTCACCGGTTTCGATGCGCTCCGGCGTGCTCTCGTGGTAGATGAGCGTAAACGTACCGATCTGGACGGAAGAACCGTCGTGCAGCGGGGCTGCATTGACGATGGCACCGTCGACCCAGGTGCCATTGAGCGAGCCCAAGTCCTCGATGCGAGCGCCGAGGCCCTCGCGGATAATGCGCGCGTGGCTGCGCGATACGGTCATGTCATTGAGGAAGATGCCGTTCGCAGGATCGCGGCCGATGGTGGTCACGTCGTCCTCGAGCTCAAAGGCGGCACCAGTCTGCGGACCCTTGACGATGGACAGAACGGGTGCGGTGATGCGCACGTTGGCCATGAGGTCGGGAACGGTGACGTCGCTTGAAGGCACGCGGAATACGCAGGTAGCGTCAGCAGCCTTATCATTCTGAGGCATATTGTTAACCATGTTGTCCATGACAACCCCTAACTTATCGCGGACGTGCCGCAAATAATGAACCGTACGTAATCATACCCCAACGAATCAGTCTTCGATTTCAGGGTTCAGAAAGTCGATGTCCTCGTCCTCGGGATGCGCGAGAGCCTGTTTAATGGCCACTCCGCCCTTAATGGAATAGATGACAGCCGTGAGCATGGAGAAGATCACGCCGCCGTACACAAAGAAGATGCCGAGGGGCACCGAGCTTCCGTTGAGGCCCGGGAAGGCCGTAAGGGTTGAAGGTAAAAGATGCAGGCCGTCAATAACGGGGAACCCGAGCAGCATGAGCGAGAAGCCGGTCATGAGCAGTGCAGTGGCAATCTTTCCGGGAAAGACGACATCGATGGGGCGACGGTGATAATGACGCACGATAAGCGTGCCGATGCCCAGATAGATGTCGCGGCCAATAATGAGCACGCAGACCCAGATGGGCAGCTCTCCGCGGACCACCAGCCCAAGTACGCCGGTGAACAGCAGCGCACGGTCGCAGATGGGATCCATGACCTTGCCGAGCCACGAGACCGTCTTAGTCATGCGGGCGATCTGACCGTCCATCCAGTCGGTAGAGGCGGCAACGGCGTAGATAACGATGGCGATGACGCGGTTGTTATCCGTCACAAACAGGTACAGAAATACCAGGGTGAGGATCAGGCGCGTAAAGGTGATGAAATTGGAGATCGTAAAGATCTTATTCGACGGGTAATCGGAAGTGCCGATAAGCTCCTTTTTGATCTTCTTTTTGATGCCCACAGGACTCCCCCGCTGGTTAACGACAAAACTTTCGCTACTATACCCGTTCCGGCGATGTCTATCCAGCGCAAGCATAGAGAGTCCAGACATGAGGAAGGCGCTTTTGGGCGGCGGTGGATTTCACATTCGTGTACATCAGCCTCCAAACATGCCGAAAAATGTCGGTTTTGGAGGGTGATGTACACGTTTTGATTCGGTGAATACATCGATCGGGAAAGTTGTTGCCTTAAGCAAATTAATCATGATGTGCGGGTCGAGAAGGGTTGGCGCCAAAAGAACCCAACGGCCGTTATGGCTTCGTTAGAAACGCGCCCCACCATGGATGGTGAACCCGAAAGGTAAGGCGCG
>URIA01000027.1 GCA_900547765.1 uncultured Collinsella sp.
CAAAGGAAAGCACTTAATGTGCTTTCCGTCTTGCGCAGGACTGTAGAGCAGGAAAGTTCACATGCGCCGCCCGGCTCCCGCCGCTCTCGGGGGCATCTCCCATGCAAAAACTTTTGTCGGGTAAAGTCCGAGGTCAGTGGCGTTTTATAACGAGAAATTCAAAAAAGTTGAAAATTCATTACTTATTTGCGTTGACTTTAGGTAACTAAAGTTTCATACTCCTTTTCATCCACTGGGGGATGTGAACACGCACGGATCGTTCGCATCATGATTGAAGAGGATTTTTTAGACATGTTCACGCATCAGCTAAACATTATCAGCGTAGTAATTATCTGATGCGGGTTAGCACATACAGCTAGCCCGTACGATAACGGGCGGCTGATGAAGATGAGGGCCGTCGAGCGCAACCGACGGCCCTCATTTTTTATGTCTAGGAAGTTCTTTTTAGAGGAGGAAATGTAATGAACGGAGTTTTGCTCATGGTTGTGGCCGCGGCGGTGCTCGCCTGTGGCTATCTGGGCTACGGCCGCTGGCTGGCCAACAAGTGGGGCGTTGACAAAGAGGCCCTCACGCCGGCCAAGCGCATGAAGGACGGCAAGAGCTTCTCGCCCGTCTCCGCCTTTACCGCGTTCTCGCACCAGTTCAGCTCGATCTGCGGTGCTGGCCCTGTCACGGGTACGATCGTCGCCATGGCCTTTGGCTGGCTGCCCGTCGTGCTCTGGGTCCTCGTCGGCGGCATCTTCTTTGGCGCCGTCCACGACTTTGGTGCTCTGTACGCTTCGATGAAGAACAACGGTAAGTCGCTCGCTCAGCTCATCGAGAAGTACATCGGCAAGACCGGCCGTCGCCTGTTCCTGCTGTTCTGCTGGCTGTTCTGCATCATCGTCATCGCCGCCTTCACCGACATGGTCTGCAAGACGTTCATGTTCACCCCGGCCGTTGACGCTTCTGGCGCCGCTGCCGGTGCCATCGACTTCACCAAGTCCTATGCCGCTGGCTGCGCTGGCACCATCTCCATCCTGTTCACCTTCGTCGCTATCGCCTTTGGTTGGGCCCAGAAGAAGTTCAACCTCACCGGTGCCGCCGAGTTCGTCACCGGCGTGGTCCTCATGGTTCTCATGTTCGCCGTCGGTATGCAGTTCCCGGTCTACCTGGATAAGTTCCAGTGGTTCGCCGTCGTCATGGTCTACCTGGTCTTCGCTGGCGCTATGCCCATCCAGATGCTCAAGACCCCGCGTGACTACCTCACTTCCATCATGATGATCGTCATGATCGTCTGCGCTGTCCTTGGCATCGTCGTCCTGGGCGTCAACGGTCAGGCCACTATCACCGCTCCGGTCTTCACCGGCTTCTCCACTGCCTCCGGCATGATGTTCCCGGTCCTGTTCGTCTCCGTCGCTTGCGGTGCTCTCTCCGGTTTCCACAGCCTCGTTTCTTCCGGCACCTCTTCTAAGCAGGTCGAGAAGGAGCAGGACGCCGTCAAGGTCGGTTACGGCGCCATGATCGTTGAGTCCTTCGTCGGCATCCTTGCCATCATCGTCGCCGGCATCATGTTCTCCGATATGAACACCGCCGGTACTGGCGCCCTCAACGCCGGTGTCGCTTCCACCCCGTTCCAGATCTTCGCCGCTGGCATCTCCCGCGGTATGCAGGCCTTCGGTGTTGACGGCACGCTCGCTACCGTCTTCATGACCATGAACGTCTCTGCTCTGGCCCTGACCTCGCTCGACGCCGTCGCCCGCATCGCCCGCACCTCGTTCTCCGAGTTCTTTGCCCAGACCAACGACGCCCTGGCCATTGAGTCCAAGGCCGGCTACATGAAGGTCCTCGGCAACCCCTGGTTCGCCACG
Organism: uncultured Collinsella sp.; assembly: GCA_900547765.1. GTDB lineage: Bacteria > Actinomycetota > Coriobacteriia > Coriobacteriales > Coriobacteriaceae > Collinsella. The sequence continues at coordinate 1,851 of URIA01000027.1, forward strand.
GTCGTCACCCTGCTTCCTGGTCTCGCCCTCGCTTTTGGTGGCTATGCCAACATCTGGCCGCTCTTTGGTGCTTCCAACCAGCTGCTCGGCGGCATGACCATGATCACCCTCGCCGTGTTCTGCAAGTGCACCGGCCGCAAGGGTTGGATGCTCTACGTGCCCGTCGCCTTCCTGCTCTGCTGCACCTTCACCTCGCTGGTCCAGAGCGCCATGGGCTGCATGGCCGCCGTCCAGGCTTACGGCTTCTTCGGCACCATCCCGGCTACCGCCACCACGGCCGCCGTCTCCGTCGCCGCCACCAAGGGCCTGCAGCTTGTCTTCGCCGTCCTGCTGATGGTCCTGGGCCTCATCGTCGCCGTCAACTGCCTCAAGGAGTTCTTCGGCAAGGAGGCTGGCTCCATGCCTGATGAGGAGCCCGAGTGGTCCGAGATGGGCAAGGCCGAGTACGGTCGCGCCGCTGCCGCCGAGGCTCCCGCTGACGCCGAGGCCGCCAAGGCCTAGTCAGCTTGATGGACTAACCGTTCCATCCATATGACTCGGAAAGATCGGGTCCGCGACTTCGCGGGCTCGGTCTTTTTTTCATGCGAAAGCGGTGACGCTCGAGTGTTCTCGCAGATGTTTTGCGTGGATAAGGGCGCGCGTTGTACCATATAGACGTATATGTGTACATATGAAAGGGACCCCGTGGCCAAGACGGTATATTCCGATAATCAAAACAATGTCGATGCTTTGGCTGAGCGCCTGAGCAGCCAGACGTCGCTTTCTGCTGAGCGTGCCAAGCTGGTTGCCTACGACCTGCTTTGCCGCAAGGCGCTCAAGATTAAGTCGAGTGCGCTGGCGCAGATTTTCCGCTCCGTCGATAAGGAGTGCGACACCAAGGCGATGCGCGATGAGCTTATCGCGGCAAAGATCGTGACCAAGATCGAGGGTAGCGGCATTAACGGGCGCCCGGCGTTCTATACCATCAATGCCGAGATCCGCGATGCCCAGGAGCAGCCTGCCGAGTCCGTCGAGGGTTTTGTCGTCGAGGATTCCGCTGACGTGCCTGCTGTGGAAGAAGCTGCTCCGCGTGAGCATGTCGATACCGATGAGTTGCTCGATGAGAACGTCGTGCGTGCCTTTACGGCCAAGGCAGGACGCGGCGGTTTTGGCGGGGGTGGCAAGCGCGATGCGCAGCGCCGCGCCCAGCAGGAGCGCTTCCGTCGCGCCGTTGCTCAAAAGGGTGAGACGGATGCTGAGGCCGTCGAGGAAAAGCCCGTCGGGATGCAGGAGCCGACTCTCGCTCAAGAGCATGCTGAGATCCAGGAGCCCAAGCGTCGCCGCGGTGCCCACTTTAAGGCCGAGCAGCGAGGTGCCGCATGCGAGGTCCAGGATTCCGTCGAGGCTGCTGACGCGTCCGATGAACCGGCCAAGAAGGCTCCGGGTTCATGCCGTCCCGGACGTGGTTTTGAGGGGCGCGCGTATCCCGTAAGGCGTCAGGAGAAGAGCGAACCGGCTTCGACCACTCAGGGCGAGAAGGACGAGAAGGCCGTTGAGCCGGTGGCTCGCGAGCAAAAGCCTGTTGAGCCGCAGCTTGAGGTTGATGCCGAGGCCAAGGGCCAGCAGCCTACTGATGAGCAGACGGAGCAGGGCGCGTCGAGCAAGCCTCGCCGCCGTCGCCATCGTGGGGGCCGCAGTTCCCATGCCGAGACTGCAACCGAGAAGACCACGCCGCAGAACGAGGATGCGAAGGCCGAGGTTTCTTCGGGGCAGCCTAAGCGCCAGTCAGCGAAGGAGAGCAAGTCCGATCGTCCGCAGAAGCAGGCGTCTATGCCGAAGCGCGAGCGCAATCCCCAAGGCGATTCTAAGCGCAAGTCTCAGAAGAAGCCGGAGTCTGCCGCAGTAGATACTGCTGCCCAGCAGCCCGAGTCGGCCGCCCACGGCGAGGTCTCGGCGCTTGCCCTTGCCCGCGTTTTAGGCAGGCAGCTGTTCAAGGTTGTCCCCACGCCTATGGCGCTCTCCAAGATCAAGGAGCAGCAGACACAGATCGTAAAGGTCGAGGGCAAGGACGGCAAAAAGGCTCCGCAGCGCACTCAGCACAACGAGATGTCCAACCGCAAGATTGCCGAGGAAATCGCAATCATCCAGGCTTGGATCGAGCAGAACCGAGGTGCCGATACGCCGGTTGCCTCGCGCCGCCAGCGTGCCTACCAGATCTTTAACGACGAGAAGGCTTTTGACGGCAAGCACGGTGAGCGCTTGATCAGGCGTATGACCGAAAAGGGCATCAGCATGCAGGCGATCAAGGTCGCCCCCAATCGCCCCGTGCACTTTACGGGCTTCTTTACGCTGGGAGCCGACAAGCCGTTCATTATGGTCGAGAACCTGGACACCTACGACGAGATCGTCAAGCTGCTGCGTGGCCGCAAGCACGCCAAGCTCTTTGGCATCAAGGTGGGCGGCGTGATTTTTGGAGGCGGATGCAAGGCGAGCGTCTCGCATGCCTTGGACGATTATCTGGCCGAGATTGGCTATCGCTTTAACTACGTCTACTACGTAGGCGATATCGATCGCGAGGGCGCGCGCATCGTCGAACAGGCTCGCAATGCCAATGTGGTTGAGATTCGCCTGCATGCCGGCATGTACCGCGCCATGCTCGCCGAGCATAAGCGTCGCGTGAAGGCCGGCGGCGAGTGCGAGCCCGCGGCTGCCAACCAGGGCGTGCCGCAGAACCTGGCAGCGACGATCAAGGATCTGCCCATGGTTACGCGCGTGCAGTTCCGCAACGTGCTACGTGAAGGCGGGCGCATTCCGCAGGAGATTCTGATGACCGCAGACTATCGGGATGGCGACTCGGGAAGCTTCGACCGCATGCTGAACAACTAGATTCTGCCGGCCCCGGGAGAGCGGGGACACCGGCTTAGGTTTCCTGCTCTACAGTCCTGCTCACGACGGAGGCCACATTAAGTGGCCTCCTGTTCGTGCGGAACTCGCGATAAACCTAAGCCGGTGTCCCCGCTCTCCCGGGGCCTGCGGCTACTTGGTTGTCGCATGTGGCTCGCTTTTCGGAACCGGGCTGATATTTTCTAGATGAAAGGCGCTCTTGGTCCTAACGGGCTTGGGGCGCCTTCGCGTTTCCTCGGCTTCGCACCCTTGCGGGTTCGAATCCCTCCGCTTGCCTACAAGAAAGCGCCCTGGGCCGTTATGGGCTCAGGGCGCTCAATTTTAATGGCTGGGACGGAGGGATTCGAACCCCCAACAGCCGGCACCAAAAACCGGAGTTCTACCGTTGAACTACGTCCCAATGTATGGTGTTGCCCAAAAGCAACTCGTTTAGTTTACCTAATCTGCGAGGGCATCGCAAACGCCGTCGAGCAGGCGTACGGCGAGTGTCTGCGCGTCGCTGGCCGTGAAGGTGCCGTTGTAGCGCGTCATGCCCGTGAGCTCAATGCGAATGCGTGCCGGCTTCTGCTGCGCGGCGACATTGGCAGTGCGGATGCGCTGGGCCAGGTTGTGGCACTCGGCGAGGGCGATCGTGGCGCGCGGCGCTGCATCTGCGGGCAGCTCATCGCTTGCGATCTCGAGCACTAGGTCAACGTCGGTTGGGACCTCGGAGTCGCAGAGCATCATGCCGCTGTTGTCGGTCGTTGCCGTGGCGATATTCCACATGCGCGACGCAACGCTGCGTGCGATGGGGTCCTCGCCGATAACGGCAATCTGGAAGCGCTCGAGCACGTTGGCGGCGCGAGCAAAACCGATACGGGACTCGGCTTCGGTGACCGAGGGCTTGCCCTCCCACACATGGTGCAGGCGGTTGATGTAGGCGTAGGTGTCCTGGAAGGCCATGCCGTCGGCAAACAGGCCGACATTTTCCTGGAACTGCTGCAGGGCGGCCTCGGTATGCGGACCAAAGTAGCCGTCGTCTTCGCCACAGGCAAAGCCCAAAACGTTGAGAGCGCGCTGCAGGGCCTGCACATCGGCGCCATGGAAATTGGGCATGCGCAGATAGAGAGTGCGGTCGCCCAGCTTATACGAAGCGTCTACAAGGGCGCTCCAGCAGGGGATATCGACGGCATGACCGGCAGCAAGGCCGCTGTCGAGCCTGAAGGTGCTGACGGCCTGCTCAGTGGTGGCTCCAAAGTACTTGTCGGTGACTTCGGCGGCATCAATCGTGTAGCCGAGCTGTAGGAGACGAGACTGCACGTCTTCGACGGCTGCTCCTTGCATGCCCGTTGTAATAGGTTCCATGAACGAACCCCTTTCGGCGTACCATTCGTACTATTTGAGCGTCTGTCGGATAGACAACGCAAAGGGATGCATAAACATGCACTCAACAGTGTAGCAAGTTGTGCCTAAATACGCTGCTGACAGGTTTTATAACCCCCGTTAGTTAAGGCGCTCCACAAAGAAATCTGCCATGGAGAGGAACAGCTCGCGTGCGTGCGGATCAAGCTCAACGTTCTCGATGGCCGCTTTGGCCTTAGCGGTCAGGTCGAGCGCGTAAGTGTGGGCGTAATCGATGGAGCCGGTCTCCTGGAAGATCTCCACGGCGCGTGCGAGCTGCGCGGGATCATCGGTGCCCGAGGAAAGAATCGCCTCGACCTCGTCGTGGTGGCGCTCATCAGAGAGGGCGTGTACGGCGACAAGCGTGCGCTTGCCCTCGGTGATGTCGGTGCGGAAGTCCTTGTTGGCGGCTTCCTTAGTGCCGACAAGGTTGAGCAGGTCGTCCTGAATCTGAAAGGCGAGGCCTGTGTGTAGGCCAAAGGCGCGCAGCGCTTCGATTTGCTCATCGCTGCCGCCGCCGATAATGGCTCCGGCGGCAAGCGGCGTGGCTCCGCTGTAAAACGCGGTCTTGTGCGTCGCCATGTCCAGGTAGTCATCAACCGAGATATCAAAGCGCCCGTCACGGACCCAACCCAGGTCGAGCGCTTGACCCTCGATGGTGCGGACGATCATCTCGGTAAGCTCGTGGAGCACGCGCAGCTTCACGTCGGACTCCAGCGTGGGGTCGTCGAGAACCGTCTTGGTGACCATGGTGAGCGCCAGGTCGCCGCAATTGATGGCAAGGCCCGTGCCCTCGGTAAGGTGCATGCAGGGCTTGCCTCGACGAAGCTGTCCGTTGTCGGCGATGTCGTCGTGGATCAGCGCGCCCGACTGGAAATGCTCGATAGCTGCCGCGGCGCTGCGGGCGCTCTCAAAGCTGCCGCCCACTGCGGTTGCGGCGAGCATGCAGATAAGCGGGCGGTGGCGCTTGCCGGCGTTGGCCGTAAAAGCCGAGAGCGGCGCATACAGGTAGCGCTCGATATCGGCAGAGGTCGCCTGTCCGTCAAAGAACGTGGCCAGATAGTCGTTAATCTGGTCAAAGTGCTGGGCTAAAAAGCTGGTAAACGGACTGGACACGGGTTCTCGCATTCTTTCTGAGGTTGCGTTGATGCAATATGCAGACAACATATTGCCACATTAGGGCGTTTGGCGCGGCAGTTTTGGCGATTTGGGACAACGGGCGTGCGTTTGATGGAGCGCGCCTAAATCAGCCTAAAATGCTCGAGCGCCGCAACGACACCGTCGTGATCGACGGTGTCGGTCACGTAATCGGCCTTATCCTTGAGATAGTCCGGTGCATTGCCCATGGCGATACCGACATCGACGGCGTTCATCAGCGAGATGTCATTGCTGGCGTCGCCGATGCCGTATACGGTTCCGTGGTGGGGATCGAGGGCGTCGAGTACAGACTGGATGCCCCCGCGCTTCGTGCATTCGCGGGGCGAGATTTCGGTTACCTCGAGTTCGAGCTCGTTAAAGCACAGCAGCGGCTCAAGTGCCTTATCTTGAGCGATGCGGTTGGCGAGCGATGTAGACATCAAGATCTTGTAGACACTGTAATGTTGCAGCTGCGTGACTGCATCGCCCAGGGTGCGCGCGTATCCGGGAGCATCGGTGGCATCGGCACTCATGCGCACGACGCCGTTGAGGCCCTCAAAGCGGATGACCTCGCCCGATTGCTCAAGGTAGGGGGCAAGACGCTGCAGCATACTGGGCGTCATCGACAGATCGCGAATTGTGTGTCCGTCGATCTCGGCGTAACCGCCCGCAAGACAGACGATGCCGGTCCAGGGCAGCTCAAGAAGTTTGGGGTGGATGCAGCTCAGGGTGCGTCCCGTGCAGATAAAGGCCATGTTGCCGTTGGCGACAAACTCGCGGATTGCCTGCGAAACCGCCTCGTTGGGATAGGGGGAGAGGTCCCGCTCGTCTTCGGGAAGGTCTTGGGCGAGCCTGGGGTCTTGCCAGGCGAGCGTTCCGTCGATATCGAAGAAGCAGATATCGCCGTGCTTGTGGGTTGGGCTGGCGACAGGGGAGGCCGAGGCGGTGGGCACAAATCCCGGCTCGAGGCCCATGATCTGGTCAAAATGCTCTTTAACGCGGGGAACGGAGATGCCGATGACCACCTGGGCGGTCTTGCCCGTAATGATGAGGCCTTTGGCGCCCGCCGCGACAAACGACGCGTTATCTGCAACGATGGAAGGGTCTGCGACCTCGACGCGCAGGCGCGTGGCGCAGTTGGTTGCGCCCGCAATATTGCCAACGCCACCTAAAAGCTGAATTACCCGCTCAGCGAGGACGTGATCTTGATCGGATTGACTATCGACCTCGTCATTGGGAGATTGCTCTTTGGCAAAGCCGCTTTCCGTTAAACGATCGATTGCCGCGCGATTGGCGACATGATCCTCGCGGCCCGGCGTCTTAAGGTCATAGATCAAGATGAGCGCTCGAAAACTAACAAAAAAGATGAGGCTAAAGGCAAGGCCGATACCGAGCGCCAAAAGATAGGCACCGGCATGCATGCGCATGAGCGGAATAAAGTTGAAGGCTGCCATCTCCATGAGGCCGCCCGAGAAGATGCCGACGATGCCAAAGAGATTCATGGTTGTGGCAAGGCAAGACGATAGGACGGCGTAGAGCAAAAAGAGCCCGGGGTGGGTGAACATAAAGAGAAACTCGAGTGGCTCGGTAACGCCGCAAACCACCGAGGCGATGATGGCGGGAACAAGGATGACCCTGAGGCCGGCGCGGCGCTCGGGTTTTGCCGTGGAGTAGAACGCGGCTGCGATGGCGGGAAGGCCAAAGAGCTTGACCCAGCCGGTGGCGGTAAAACCGGCCCACGGCGCAAGCTCATTAAGGGGGCGCGTGCTATGGGAGAGGATGGGGAGCAAGCTGCTCCATGTGGCGTAGATGCCGTCGTTAATGACCAGGTTGTCGTAGTAGATCGGCATGTAGAGCAGGTGGTGCAGCCCCATGGGCTCGAGCGCTCGCTCCAAAAACACAAAGATGCCCACGCCAAAGGGGCCGACGCTCGTAAGTGCATGGCGCAGCGTTTCGGTCATTGCGTATACGGAGGGCACGATGGCGGCCGAGATAGCGGCAAGGGCAAACACGGCAAAAAAGCTGATGAGGTAGACCAGCGAGGAGCCCGAGAAGGTGCCGAGCCAATCGGGAACCTTGGCATCGTAGAAGCGGTCATGGATGGCGACGACGGTTGCCGATACCACCAGCGGGCCGATAATGCCGGTGTCGAGCGTCTTGATGCCGTCGATGACGGTGATACCGTTGGCGGGGGTCAAAGATGACGGGTACTTAAGCCCAAGGTTGTCTCCGCTCAGCTTAATGATCTCGCTCAAAAAGAAGCAATAGGCAAAATAGGCCACGAGTGCCTCGAGGCAGCAGCGTGCCGGTTGCTTTTGGGCAAGACCGATAGGCAGCGCTACGGCAAAAAGGAGCGGGAGGCGTTTAAAGACCGTCCATGAGCCGCGCTGGATGATGGCCCAAAAAACGTACCAAGGGGTTCCGTATACGGCTAGATCGCCGACGATATCCGCAGACGTTGCGAGGGCGGAGACGCCGACCATAAGGCCCGATATGGAAAACAGCATGGCGGGCGCGAACATTGCCCCGCCAAAGCGTTGGATTTTTTGCAGCATGTTCTGCCTCCCGAATATCGAGGCGCGTTGCGCGTGGTGAAACGTTTAAACAATGGATTCATTGTAGAGGACCAGACGATTGTCGTACCGGCAGTTTTGATCGAAACCGGTTTGGGCGGGACAGAAACCGTCAACGGTTAAATCCTGTCGCTTTGCCGATAATCGGTTTAAACAACTTTAAGAAATGCTATCGTGCCTAACCATACATATTCATTAGAGGTGAAGTCATGCCAAAAGCGATTTACGAAGGAATCTACCGCGAGATCCGTTCGCGCATCATTAACGGGACTTATGCGTTTCAGGAGATGCTGCCAACCGAAGCCGAGCTGACCGCGGAGTTTGGCTGCACGCGCAATACCGTTCGACGCGCCTTGAGCATGCTGGCCGACCAGATGTTTGTGCAGCCTATACACGGCAAGGGCGTGCGCGTTATTTGGCTCAAGGGCGAAACCGACATGCTGGGCGCACTCGAGGAAGTCGAGTCGTTTGGCGAATTTGCAAAGCGCAACAATGCCGTCGCATCGACCGAGGTCAAGTCTTTTGAGCATTTGATTTGCACCGAGCAACTCTCTCGTCGCCTGGGCTTTAAGGTGGGCGAGGAGTTGATTCGCGTGGTGCGTGTCCGAAGCCTTAACGGCAATGCGCGCCAAGTAGACCATGGTTACTTTTTGGAGTCAATCGCCAAGGGCCTGACGCCCGAGATCGCCGCAAAGTCAATTTACGACTATCTGGAGCACAAACGCGGCGTCAAGGTGATGGCGAGTCGCCGTACAGTGAGCGTCGAGCTTGCCAACGATGAGGACTGCAGCTATCTTGACCTCGGCAAATACAACTGCGTTGCCGTCATGGAGAGCCAGTCGTACACCTCGGACGGCATCTTGTTCGAGGTCACGCATGCCCGCACGCATCCCGAGATCTTCCACTACCGCGTCAACTCCAAGCGATGGCCGGCTAGCTCGTAGCCTGACGAGACCCATGCCCTCAAAGCGAAAACGCCCGGTCAAACCGACGAAGCATCGGCTTGACCGGGCGTTTTCTCTGCATTCGATAACAAATAATTGTTTATACAAAACTTGTCAAGTATCAAGTTGAAATTACCGTTCACCGAAGTTTTTCTACCGCTCTAGTAATACTTGTTCAAACAAGTAGCCAAATAGCGTATTGTACAAATCAGCAAAAGGGGCAAAGTCCCCGAGCCAATCTCCGAAGGCGGCGGCAAAGGGTGCCGCCACGGTGTGAAAGGGTGGATTGTAATGAAGAACGAAATGAGCAGAAGGCAGTTCCTGGGCTTTGCTGGTTCCGCGGCTGCGGTTCTTGGCCTGGGCCTCGTGGGCTGCGGTGGCTCCGCCGGCTCCGGCTCCTCTGCTTCTGGTGACGCTGCCGAGGTCTACTTCCTCCAATTCAAGCCCGAGGTCGACAAGGAGTGGAAGGAGATCGCCAAGGCGTACAAGAAGGAGAAGGGCGTCGAGGTCAAGATCGTGACCGCCGCCTCCAACACCTACGAGGAGAAGCTCAAGTCCGAGATGTCCAAGAGCTCCGCTCCGACCCTGTTCCAGGTCAACGGCCCCACCGGTCTTAAGAACTGGAAGGATTACTGCGCCGACCTGTCCGATACCAAGCTCCGCGGTGAGCTCATTGACGACTCCCTGGCTCTGCAGTCCGATGGCAAGGATCTGGGTATCGACTGGGTCCAGGAGAGCTACGGCATCATCTACAACAAGCAGCTGCTCGAGAAGGCTGGCTACAAGGCCGAGGACATCAACTCCTTCGACAAGCTGAAGGCTTGTGCTGACGACATCCAGGCCCGCAAGGACGAGCTTGGCGTTGAGGGTGCCTTCACTTCTGCCGGCATGGATGACTCCTCCAGCTGGCGCTACACCACCCACCTCGCCAACCTCCCGCTCTACTACGAGTTCGAGAAGGAGCACAACCAGGAGGACGACGAGATCAAGGGCGAGTATCTCGACAACTTCAAGCAGATTTTCGACCTGTACATCACCGACTCCACCTGCGATCCTTCGCAGCTTGCCTCCAAGACCGGCGACGACGCCACCAACGAGTTCGCAACCGGCAAGGCCGTCTTCTATCAGAACGGCTCTTGGGCATACGCTGACCTCACCAAGGCCGGTATGACCGACGACCAGCTCGGCATGCTGCCGATCTACATCGGCGTCGACGGCGAGGAGAACCAGGGCCTGTGCTCCGGCGGCGAGAACTACTGGTGCGTGAGCTCCCAGGCTTCCGAGGATGCTCAGAAGGCCACCGAGGACTTCATGTACTGGTGCGTCACCGCTGACACCCCGACCAGCATCATCGCCGACAAGATGGGTCTGACCGCTCCGTTCAAGAGCGCCAAGGAGACCACCAACGTCTTCTCGCAGCAGGCCGTTGCCATGGCCAAGGACGGCAAGAAGACCGTCGCTTGGGACTTCGTCTACATCCCCTCTGAGGAGTGGAAGAAGAACCTCAAGCAGGCTCTGATCGCCTACGCTGCCGACAACACCAAGTGGGACGGCGTCAAGAACGCCTTCGTCGATGGCTGGAAGACCGAGAAGGCTGCTTCCGAGTAAGCAGTTGCTGCCCAAGCTATCTGATTAGCGACAGGGGGCGGGCAGACGTTGGTTTGCCCGCCCCCTGCATATTGAAAGGACCCTTTTATGGGCAAAGCACTTAAGCGCTGGTGGCCGCTCTTTATGCTGCCCACGTGCCTGGCGTTTATGATCGGGTTCGTGATCCCTTTTATCCAGGGCTTCTATCTCTCGTTCTGCCAGTTTATTACCATTAACAACGCGCACTTTGTCGGTATCGCGAACTACGTGCGCGCGCTGTCCGATCCGCAGTTTGCCACGTCGTTCTTCTTTACCGTGGCGTTTGCCTTCCTGTCGACGGTGCTCATCAACGTGATCGCCCTGGCAATTGCGCAGGCGCTCACCCGCAAGGCGCTCAAAGGCACCAACATCTTCCGTACGATCTTCTTTATGCCTAACCTGATCGGCGGCATCGTGCTGGGCTACATCTGGCAGATCTTGATCAACTGCCTGCTCTCCAACATCGGCGCCCAGCTCATCGCCCTTAACTCTGCTGCTGGCTTCTGGGGCCTTATCATCCTGACCCTGTGGCAGCAGGTCGGCTACATGATGATCATCTACATCGCTGGTCTGCAGTCCATTCCGTCCGATTACATCGAGGCCGCCAAGGTCGACGGTGCCACGGCATGGCAGACGTTTTGGAAGGTTAAGATCCCTAACCTGATGCCGACCATCACCATTTGCCTGTTCCTGTCCATCACCAACGGCTTTAAGCTGTTCGACCAGAACCTCGCCCTTACCGGCGGCGCCCCCGCGCACTCCACCGAGATGCTCGCCCTGAACATCTACAACACGTTCTATTCTCGTGCCGGTATCGCATGGCAGGGCATTGGCCAGGCCAAGGCAGTCATCTTCTGCATCCTGGTCGTAGCCATCTCCATGATTCAGCTTAAGGCCACGAGGTCCAAGGAGGTGCAGCAGTAATGAAACGCGATAAGGTTATCAACCGCGCGCTCTCAATCTTCTTTACGATTCTGTCGCTCGCGTGGATCTACCCCGTGTTCATGATCGCGCTCAATTCCTTTAAGAAAGCGACCGCAATCAGCACCACCACAGCGTTCGATCTGCTCACGCCCGAGACGTTCAACGGCCTTGCAAACTACGTGCACGCCCTTAACGAGCAGGGCTTTGCCTCGGCATTTATGTACTCGCTCATCATCACGGTCACGTCGGTCGTGCTGATCTTGGTGTGCTGCTCCATGTGCGCTTGGTATGTGGTTCGTGTCAACAACAAGATCTCGAACTTCTTCTATTACCTGTTCGTCTTCTCGATGGTCGTGCCCTTCCAGATGCTCATGTTCACGCTGTCCAATTTGGCGGACCGCATCGGCTTCAACACGCCGTTCAACATCTGCTTTATCTATCTTGGCTTTGGCGCGGGCCTGGCGGTCTTTATGTTCGCCGGCTTTGTAAAGAACATTCCGCTCGAGATCGAAGAGGCGGCCATGATCGACGGCTGCAACCCGGTCCAGGTGTTCTTTAAGATCGTCCTTCCCATCATGAAGCCCACCTATCTTTCGGTCGGCATTCTCGAGACCATGTGGGTCTGGAACGACTATCTGCTGCCCTACCTTACCCTCGACTCCACCAAGTACAAGACCATTCCTATCTTGATCCAGTACTTCCGCGGCGGCTACGGCCACGTCGAGCTCGGTCCCATGATGGCCTGCATCATGATGGTCGTTATCCCCATCGTCATCATGTACATCCTCTGCCAGAAGTACATCATCGACGGCGTGGTGGCAGGTGCCGTCAAGGGTTGATGCCGTAACTGTTTTGCAAGTTTCTGCGGCGCCCCTCAGCGCGGCGCCGCATATCGAAAGGTAAAGACATGGCCGAGATCGTTCTCAAACATGTTCAGAAGGTGTATCCCAACAACGAGTCCAAAAAGAAGGGCTTCTTTGGCAAAAAGAAGAAGACCGAGGAGAAGAAGCACAACCTCAAGGTTACCGAGGATGGCGTGCTCGCTGTAGAGGACTTCAACCTCACCGTTCACGACCAGGAGTTCGTCGTTCTCGTTGGTCCCTCTGGCTGCGGTAAGTCCACGACGATGCGCATGGTCGCCGGCCTGGAGGACATTACCTCGGGCGACGTGCTCATCGACGGCAAGCGCGTCAACGACGTGGCGCCCAAGGACCGCGACATCGCCATGGTGTTCCAGAGCTACGCTCTGTACCCCAACATGACGGTGTACGAGAACATGGCGTTTACGCTTGAGCTCAAGAAGGTCCCCAAAGACGAGATCGACCGCAAGGTTCGCTCCGCTGCCGAGATCTTGGGTATCACCGAGTACCTCGACCGCAAGCCTAAGGCGCTCTCGGGCGGCCAGCGCCAGCGCGTCGCCATCGGCCGCGCCATCGTGCGTGACCCCAAGGTCTTCCTGATGGACGAGCCGCTGTCCAACCTGGATGCCAAGCTTCGTAACCAGATGCGTGCCGAGCTCATCAAGCTGCGCCACGAGATCAAGGGTACGTTCATCTATGTTACTCACGACCAGACCGAGGCCATGACTCTCGGCGACCGTATCGTGGTCATGAAGGACGGCGTTGTCCAGCAGATCGCCACGCCGCAGGAGGTCTTCAACCATCCCGCGAACATCTTCGTCGCCGGCTTCATCGGCGTGCCACAGATGAACTTCTTCGATGCCCAGCTGGTGCGCTCGGGCGACGGCTTTACCGTCAAGACCGACGACATGAATGTCGCGCTGGCCCCCGAGACCTGCGCTCAGCTCGCCCTTAATTGGGACGGCGGCGACGTGAAGGAGATCACGGCCGGCGTGCGTCCCGAGCAGATTCTGCTTGCCGAAAAGGGCGAGGAGGGTGCGCTTCAGGGCACCATCGAGGTCACCGAGCTCATGGGTTCGACCGAGCACGTTCATGTGATGTCTCCCGACGGCCAGTTTGTCCTGATCATCCCCGTCGTCGATCTCGAGGCCAAGGGTGCGCTCAAGGCGGGCGACCCCATTTGTTTCAAGTTCGAGAAGAACGCGACCCATCTCTTCGATAAGGTGTCTGGCAAGAACCTTATCTAGGCCCGATCCAATCAGGCCCTCCTTTTGGGCGACTGCGGCTTTGCCATCCTTTTGCCGTGGTCACATATAAGGCTCCCCTCCCGTCCGCTGGGCGAGAGGGGAGCCTTTCTTTGTGCTGGGGCCGTTCATCTGCCGGTTTGTCTTGATCTGTAACAGGAGGAGGGCCAAATTGGGTCTAGATGTTACAGATTGAGACAGCATCGAGCTGTCTATCCTTTCATCTCGATCTGTAACACGGGAGGCTGATTTCGGCAGCTACCTGTTACAGAACGAGATTGTATTAGCCGGCTTATCCTTTTGTCTCGATCTGTAACAGTAAGGGCGGATTTCGGACGTTAGATGTTACAGATTGAGATAAACCCTAGGGAAAGGACCGGTTTGTCTTGATCTGTAACAGGTAGGGCCGTTTTGGCCGAGTAGGTGTTACAGATTGAGACGATTTTGTCGAGGCGGGCCACGGGCAACACGCGGGCAAAAAAGCGGAGCCGCGTTGCCGCGACTCCGCTTTCAAGAGGATGGGTAAAGGAAACGAAATTAGCTCAGGTGCCAAATCTCGTCGTTGTACTGGGAGATCGTGCGGTCAGACGAGAAGGTGCCGGCGTTGGCGATGTTGATCAGCGCCTTGCGCACCCAAGCGTCCTGGTCCTCGTAGTCTGCCAGCACGCGCTCCTTGGTCTGGATGTACTCCTCAATGTCGAGCAGGGCCATAAACCAGTCCTTGCCCTTGATGTCGTCGTGCAGGCGTTGCAGACGCTCGGCGTTACCGGTCGCCATAAAGGCGGGGTTGGTGATAAAGTCCACCAGCAGCTTGATACCGGGCTTGCGGTAGAGTGCGCTGGCGTTATAGCTGCCGTCGGCGTAGAGCTGCTCGACCTGTTTGGACGAGGCACCAAAGGTGTAGATGTTCTCGTTGCCCACGAGCTCGGCGATCTCGACATTGGCGCCATCGAGCGTGCACAGGGTCAAAGCGCCGTTGAGCATGAACTTCATGTTAGAGGTGCCGCTCGCCTCCTTGGAGGCCAGGCTGATCTGCTCGGAGATGTCGGCAGCGGGAATCACGCGCTCGGCGGCGGTGACGTTGTAATTCTCGATCATGACAACCTGCAGGTAGGGGGCCACATCGGGATCATTTGCAATCCACTGTGACAGCGTCAGGATCAGATGGATGATGTCCTGGGCGATGGTGTAGGCAGGCGCTGCCTTGCCGCCAAAGATGATGGTGACGGGGTGCTCGGGTTTATTGCCGTTCTTGATGTCGAGATACTTCCAGATGATGTAGAGCGCGAGCATCTGCTGGCGCTTGTACTCGTGGATACGCTTGACCTGAACATCGATGATGGCGTTGGAGGGAATGGTCACACCCTGCTCGAGCGCCATGAACTGGCGCATGATGGCCTTGGCCTCGGACTTGGTGGCAGCCAGGCGCTCAAGAACGTCCTTGTCGTTGGCGAATTCGGCGAGCTTGCTCAGGTCGCCGGTGCTGCGCCAATCGGTGCCGATTACATCGTCGAGCAAGCTGGCAAGCGCGGGGTTGGCGCCATGGATCCAACGGCGGAAGGTGATGCCGTTGGTTTTGTTGGAGAACTTCTCGGGATAGATCTCGTAGAGCGGGTGAAGCTCGGTGTCCTCCAGAATCTTGGTGTGGAGTGCGGCGACGCCATTGATGGAGAAGCCAAAGTGAATGTCCATGTGGGCCATGTGGACGGTGTCGTGCTCGTCGATGATGGCAACGCGCGGGTTGCCGTGCTCGGCCTTGGCGACCTCGTCGAGCTTGACGATGATGTCGGCGATGGCAGGGGAGACCTTCTGCAGGCTGGCGAGCGGCCACTTCTCGAGCGCCTCGGCAAGAATCGTGTGGTTGGTGTAGGCGACCATGGAGCGCACGATGGTAACGGCCTCGTCAAACTCAATGTCGTGCTCGGTGGTGAGCAGTCGGATAAGCTCGGGGATGACCATGGTGGGGTGCGTGTCGTTGATCTGGACAACGGCGTAATCGGCCAGGTCGTGCAGGTTGCTGCCGCGCTCGACGGCCTCGTCGATCAGGAGCTGGGCGGCGTTGCTCACCATGAAGTACTCCTGATAGATGCGAAGCAGGCGGCCCTGCTCGTCGGAATCGTCGGGGTACAGGAACAAGGTGAGGTTCTTGGCGATCTCGGTCTTGTCGAAGTCGATGGAGCTGCCGGGGACCAGGCCGTCGTCGACGCTTGCCAGGTCGAACAAGCGCAGGCGGTTCTTAGTGGGCTGGCCGTAACCGGGCACATCGATGTTGACGAGCTTGGAGGTGACGGCAAAATCACCGAACTCAACGGTGTAGGAGCGGTCGTCATCGATTAGGATATCCTGCTCGCCGAGCCACTCATCGGGAACGGCCTTCTGCTGGTTGTCGACAAAGCGCTGACGGAACAGGCCGTAATGGTAGTTGAGGCCCACGCCGTCGCCGGTGAGGCCCAGCGTGGCGATAGAGTCTAGGAAGCACGCAGCCAGACGGCCCAGACCGCCGTTGCCGAGCGAAGGCTCAACCTCAAACTCCTCGATTTTGTTGAGGTCGTGGCCCGCGGCGACGAGCTGCTCCTTAACCTCGTCGTAGATACCGAGGTCGATCATGTTGTTGATAAGCAGCTTGCCGATCAAAAACTCGGCAGAGATGTAGTAGAGCTTTTTCTTGCCGTTGTTGAGCGGGCAGGCGGCAGAGCGCTCCTGCACGAGCTTGACCAGCATCTTGTAAATGCGACGGTCGTCGAGTTGCTCAAGCGAGGTGCCAAAGGACTGCTCGGCGAGTTCCATGAGGTTAATTTGGGGCATGTTTTCTCCTGTGATGGGTTGTTTCATGTCTGCAATTCATAAGAAGCCCGCGCGAGGGGATTGGGGTGGCCTCGCGCGGGAAAAGCAAGCGCGTCCGCACGGTGGGGTGGGGTCGGGCGCGGTAGCTCCTATTGAGGAAGCTCGATTTCGGCTTCCGACGGGATGCGGAAGTAGGTCTCGGTCCAGTCGGTGAGTTTGTGCTCGAGCTCGCGGGTGATGGCGCCGTCGAGCATGCGCCAGGTCCAGTTGCCGCCCAGCGTGGCAGGGGTGTTGATGCGCGCCTCGTTGCCCAAGTTGAGCAGGTCCTGCATGGTGTAGATGCAGGTGTCGCTCACACTGGCGGCGATGGTGCGGTTGAGTGCGTCGGCCATGGACTCGCCTACCTGCTGATGGGTGTACAGGGCTGCCTGCTCGCGCTGACGCGGGGTGGCCGTTCCCTCAAACCAACCGCGCGCCGTCTCGTTATCGTGGGTGCCCACATAGGCGACGGTGTTGGCGATGTAGTTATGCGGCAGGTAGTACGAGTTGGTGCCCTCAAAGGCAAACTGCAGGATCTTCATGCCGGGGAAGCCCGAGTTGTCGCGCATGTCGATGACGCCGGGGGTGAGGAAGCCCAAGTCCTCGGCAATGATGGGAAGCGTGCCGAGCTTCTCCTCGAGCACCTTGAAGAGCTTGAGGCCGGGTCCCTGCGTCCACGAACCATATGACGAATCGGGAGAGGAGAACGGCACCTCCCAATAGGCCTCGAAGCCGCGGAAGTGATCCAGGCGGATGACGTCGTACATGTCGAGGGCGGCGCGAATGCGGCCCTCCCACCAGGAGAAGCCGTCGGACTCCATGGCGCCCCAGTCGTAGATGGGGTTGCCCCAGTACTGGCCGGTGGCCGAGAACTGGTCGGGCGGCGTGCCGGCGACGCTCACGGGATTGCCGGCGGCGTCGATCTTAAAGAGCTCGGGCGTCGCCCACATCTCGACGGAGTCACGCGAGACATAGATGGGCAGGTCGCCGATGATGAGAATGTCGCGCTCGTTGGCATAGGCCTTGAGGCGGCTCCACTGGCGATCGAAGAAGTACTGCGTCATCTGGTGGTAGAGCATACGCGCCGGATGGTCGGCGCAGACCTTGGCGGAAGCCTCGCCGCGGGTGCGGAGCTCCGCGGGCCACTCCCAAAACGCCTTGAGACCGCACTCCTCTTTGACGGTCATGAACTCACAGTAGGGGATGAGCCAGCCCTCGTTGGCCTGGATAAAGTCATCGAAATCGGCCGGCTTGTCGGTGGCAAAGCGCTCGGCGGCGCGGTCGAGAATCTGACGGCGGCCACCAAAGATGGCACCGTAGTCGACATTGCTGGGGTCGGATCCCAGATACACGCCATCGATATCGCGCTGCTCCAGATACCCTGCCTCGATAAGCTCGGCAAAGTCGATAAAGTTGGGGTTGCCTGCGCGGGCCGAGAACGACTGATAGGGCGAATCGCCATAGCTGGTCGTCGTAAGGGGCAGAATCTGCCAGTAATGTTGTTTGCACGAGGCGAGAAAATCGACGAAGTCGTAGGCATTCCAGCCAAAGCCGCCGATTCCGTATGGTCCGGGCAGAGATGAGACGGGCATGAGGACGCCGCTTGCACGCTCCATGAATGCGCTCACCAACCTTCTTGTTGTGGGGTCGGCCTGCCGATGGGTGTGCAGTCCGCCTCCGATGTCCTGATTCGATACGCCTATTGTAAAACATGTTGTTTAAACATGTACAGGCAAGATAAAAAAGTTGGTCGATTTTCGGCGAATGGTTACATGCCATGAAAAAGCCCCGACCTCACAACGTGAGATCGGGGCAAGAGCGGTATGTAGGGTTTTGCTACTCGGCGTCGGCGAAGCCGTTGGGGTTGTGGCTCTGCCAGTTCCAGCTATCGCGGCACATATCCGCGATGTCGTACTGAGCCTTCCAGCCCATCATGCGCTCGGCCTTGGAGGCATCGCACCAGTTGGCGGCGATATCGCCGGCGCGGCGCTCGCGGATCACGTAGGGCAGCTCCTTGCCACAAGCCTTGGAGAAGGCGGCGACGACCTCGAGTACCGAGGTACCGGTGCCGGTGCCCAGGTTAAAGATCTCGACGCCGGTCTTGCCGTTCATCCAGTTGAGGGCGGCAACGTGGCCCGAGGCCAGGTCGCAAACGTGGATATAGTCGCGCACGCCCGTGCCGTCGGGAGTGGGGTAGTCATTGCCAAAGACCTGAACGGCCTCGAGCTTGCCCACGGCAACCTGCGCGACATAGGGCACCAGGTTGTTGGGGATACCCTTGGGGTCCTCGCCGATCAGGCCCGACGGATGGGCGCCGATGGGGTTGAAGTAGCGGAGCAGCACGACGTCCCACTCGGGGTCGGCGGTGTGGACGTCCATAAGGATCTGCTCGATCATCCACTTGGTCCAGCCATAGGGGTTGGTTGCGGGCTTCTTGGGGTCTTCCTCGGTGACGGGCGGGTTGTCCGGGTCGCCGTAGACGGTCGAGGAGCTCGAGAAGATGATGGACTTGCAGCCATGGTTGCGCATGACGTCGATGAGCACCAGGGTGTTCTCGATGTTGTTGTGGTAGTACTCGACGGGCTTGCTCACCGACTCGCCGACGGCCTTAAAGCCGGCAAAGTGGATGACACGGTCGATCTGATGGGTATCGAAGATCTTGTTCATCGCATCGCGGTCGAGCACGTTGGCCTCGTAGAAGGTGAGGTTCTTGGCGGCCTCGTCGCCCACGATGGTCTTGACGCGGTCGACGGCGACGGCGCTGGAGTTGGAGAGATCATCGACGATGACGACCTGGTAGCCACCCTCGAGCAGCTGAACGACGGTGTGCGAGCCGATAAAGCCGGCGCCACCGGTAACGAGGACGCAGGTGTCTTTGGGGTCGAGTGCTTTGGACATGTAGTCTCCTATCGAATCAGGAACACTTCTAGAGGGGAGTATAGCGCAGGCGGGGACGCCCAAATGGTGCACTGTAGGAAAAGCAGAGGATTATGTTAACGTACTCATATAAGAGCTTGCTCAATTGTTACCTCAAATTTGACAATTGCTTACGAGCCGCCGACCTTGTAGTTTCCTGCCGTTCGTGGAAATCGTTGGGACGCGCCATATGTACGCTAATATGTATGAGTTGAGCGACATATAAATAAGCATGTAACGGAGTAGATATGTCACCAAACAGCGATTCCATCCTTTCCCAGGAGCTCTCGCGCCGCACTGCCCTTAAGGCCCTGTTCGGCGCCGCTTCTGCGGCAGTTCTTTTTGGCCTGCCCACTCGCGCCCATGCGGCGGAGGCTTCCAAAGAAACCACCGATAAATTGAATGCCGCCCAGGCCCAGCTCGACGAGGTTCAGGCCCAGCTCGACAGCATCGCAAATGAGTATGCGGCGCTGGCCAACAAGAATGCCCAGACCCTCAACGACATCGAGAATGTCCAGGGCAAGATTGACGACACGCAGGCCCAGATCGATGAAAAGAAGGCCGAGCTCAAGAAGAAGCGCAACGACCTTTCCGATCGCGTGGCCGCCAGCTACAAGTCCGGCGGCACGAACATCCTGTCGCTGCTGCTGGCCTCTGGCTCGTTTGAGGAACTCGTCGCCAACGCGCATTACGTTGAGAAGATCAACAAGAGCGACCGCGATGCCATCGAGGATATCCAGACGATTCAGGCTGAGCTCGACGCACAGAAGACCGAGCTCGAATCACAAAAGGCCGACCTGGAGAAACTCAAGGACCAGCAGACGGCTCAGATGCAGGATATGCAGGCCAAGCAGCAAGAAGTCCAGACCGTGCTGAACGGTCTTTCCGACGACGTCAAGGAACTCATGGCTCAGCGCGATTCCGAGATCCTCGCTGCCGCCCAGGCCGAGGAGGCCGCTAGGAAGGCCGCCGCTGCCGCGGCCGCCGCGAACAAGAACAATTCCTACTCGGGTGGTTCGAGCTCGGGCGGTGGATCGTATGCGCCCGGAACTCCGCAGCAGAATGCCGGCTCGGGCAAGCAGCAGGCCGTCGTCAACGCGTGCTACTCCACGCCTTCGCCGGGTCAGAACTGGTGCGCGGCGTGGGTTACCAATGTCTTCCGTAACGCCGGCGTTGGCTACTTTGGCGGCAACGCCTGCGACATGTTCAACGCCTGGTGCTATAGCTCCGACCGCTCGGCGCTGCAGGTGGGCATGATCGTGGCCGACTCCTCGCATAGCGGCACGGGTGCTCCGGGCCTTATCTACGGTCATGTGGGTATCTATGTTGGCGGCGGCATCGTAATGAGCAACGAGGGCGCCATTACGTCTAAGTCGCTTGATTCGTTCATTAGCTTTTATGGTACTGGCTCTGGCGTGCGTTGGGGCTGGCTTGGCGGTATTGCGCTGTCGTAACGGCGGTTTGAAGTAAGTTGGTCCGTGGCTGCCCGGAAGGCATTAGGTTGCCTGCTCGGACAGTCCTGCTCGCACGGAGAGCACATTAAGTGCTCTCCGGCTCGTGCGGAACTCGCGATCAACCTAATGCCTTCCGGGCAGCCACGGACCTCTCGGATCCAATGCGTCACACACCGGACTGGTTGTCTGAATAAATATGGCGAAGGCCCCTTTCGGGGCCTTTTTTAAATGAATTTATCGACTCCGTGGACTCCGTGGACTTCGGTTTTGGAATTTGGAGCCGACGGCTCACCAAAGTGGAAAATGAAATATAACCTAGCTGCAATAATCGCCTTGTTGCGAACTCGAACTGATCATGTAGATTTAAAATAGCCGCAATTTACAATTGTCGAGCGGTGCGTTGGGTTGGAGCTGCTGCGGGTCCTATATGGATTGCGGCCTTGCGCCCCGATGTCCAAATAGGTCTCTCTAGACGGGAAGTTGCTCATGGACACCATATATGACGGAGACGGCTGGGTCGATCATTATAGTTGGCGACTAGTCGGCTCGGATGACAATGGGGATGTGGTGTTTGATGGACTATGTCCAAAGCATCTCCATCCTTTTGTTTCGTCGTTAATTGAGAGTTCCGCTCGTGTTGCCCCCTACAGCTCGGCGTCGCTTCATGATACGGACGTTTTGAAGACCATAAGGGAATCAATTGACGAGGGCACGATGAGCAGCCCGCTGTTTTCTCAGCTTGTGGGGCTAGATGAGATTGGCTCGAAACGACTGCTTGCGGGCGAAAAAGTGGAACTCACTTATCGGTCGATGATTTCAATCCTGCGGCTAGCCGATGTTCTTCGCAAATAAATGATAACGGGACAAGTGAGCTAGATCACTTGTCCCGTTATTAATTAAAGTGGATCGCGGTGGGCAGGCTATAAAAATTCGCCTACTCGGTGGACTTCGGGTTCTAGGTCTATGTCGAATTGGTTTTTGACGGTTGTTTGGATGTGGCGGATGAGTTCGTCAACATCGGCGGCGGTGGCGTGGTCGGCGTTGACGATGAAGCCGCAGTGCTTTTCGCTCACCTGCGCGCCGCCGATGGCGTGTCCTCGCAGGCCGGCGTCCATGATGAGCTTGCCGGCAAAGTAGCCCTCGGGGCGCTTGAAGGTGGAGCCGGCACTCGGCATGTCGAGCGGCTGCTTGTCCTCGCGGCGCTGGCGGTAGTCGTCCATGTCGGCCTTGATCATCGCGGCGTTGCCCGGGGCGAGATTGAAAGTGGCCGAAAGCACGACGAAACCGTCGTCGGCAATGCGGCTCTTGCGATAGCCCAGGTTGAGCTCATCGACATCGAACTCGATAATGCTGCCGCTACCGCGGGTGCCGTCGTCGAGCATGCGGGCGGGCTTGTAGACGCGCACGGACTCCAGCACATCGGCCATGCAAGCGCCGTATGCTCCGGCGTTCATGTAGCAGGCACCGCCGACCGATCCGGGAATGCCCGAGATGGGCTCCATGCCGGTAAGGCCGGCCTCGGCTGCCGCGGCTGCGACATCGGAAAGCAAGGCGCCGGCTGCCGCCGTGACGTGCGTGCCGTCGACCGTAATGTCGGAGAGGCCCTCGCCCAGCGCTACGACGACGCCGCGGATGCCCTTGTCGCCGACGAGCAAGTCGGAGCCGTTGCCCACGATGGTGAGTGGTAGATTGCAGCGATAGCAGGTATCGAGCGTGGCGACGAGGCCCTGCTCAGTATCGGGCGTGACAAAGACGTCGGCCGGACCGCCGATCTTAAACGTGGTGTGCTCGCGCATGGGCTCGCTCATCAGCACGTTGTCCTCGCCGGCAACGCCAGCGAGCGCGCACAGCAGGTCCTCGTTAAAAAAATCGTTCTCGTGCATACGGATATCCGCCTTTTGGTGGTCGTTGTCATCAATCGATTGCAATATACCCCACCCGGACGGATTTGGTGCGCTGGCGGCGATAAAACAGCCGTCCACCGGATTGGTAAAGTGTTTATCACCGAGGTAGAGGGGTAGTCGCTATACTTTCAAGAGATTGCGCGTAAACCCGGAAGGAGCGAGATGGCCAACAAAGTCACCCTCAAGCAGATCGCCCAGGAGGTGGGGCTTTCCCCCTCGTCGGTCTCGCTTGTTCTCAATAATCGGCCCTGTCGCATCTCGGAAGAAAACCGCAAGCTCATCAAAGAGGTCGCGGCGCGCAACCACTATGTTCCCAACCAGATTGCGCGCAGCCTGGTTATGCGCGAGTCGCGCACGCTGGGCCTTATCGTCCCTAACATCGAGAGCCGCTTTTTTGCCTCGCTCGCCGGTAGCCTGGAAAAGCGCTGCCGCGAGGACGGCTATGCGCTCTTCATTACCAGCTCGGGCGGAAGCGCCGATGACGATCTGGAGCTGCTGCGCCAGCTGGTGACGCGCGGCGTTGATGGCGTCTTCCTGGTGGTGGGTGACGAGTTCTCCGATGACCGCGCCCTGCGCGAAGAAGTCAGCCACCTGCCCATCCCGGCCGTAATGGTCGACCGTGCCATTGAGGGGCTCGAGTGCGACAAGGTGATGTTCGACCACGAGATGGGCGGCTATATGGCCACCCGCTATCTGATCGAGCAAGGTCATCGCCGCATCGCCTGCCTGGTTAATGCCCGCCGTTCCAATACGGGTCGCAAGCGACTTGCCGGCTATGAGCGCGCGCTGCGCGAGGTTGGCCTGCCGATCGACGCGCGTTTGGAGTTTGAGAGCGAGTACTACATTCCGAGCGCATACGAGGCCTCGGAGGCAGTGCTCGCAACTGACGCCACTGCCGTGTTCGCAAGCTCGGATAACATTGCCCTCGGTTTGCTCAAGCGCTTGCACGAGATGGGGAAGAGCATCCCGGGCGATATCTCGGTGGTGAGCTATGACAACTCGGCGGCCGACGTTCTCTTTGAGCCGGCGCTGACCGCGATTGAGCAGGACCCTGGTGTCCTTGCGGAGCATGCTTTTGGCTGCATGTCCAAGCGTCTTGCCGGTAGGGGCGGCAGGCGTGCCGAAGAGGTCGTTCTGGAGCCGGCGCTTATCGTGAAGGGCAGTGTGCTTGACCTTACCGAATATAGCTAAGCGCACTTGTTTGTTTGCATAGATTGCATGCGGAGTGTCCGCTATTTGCCGGCAGGCGCCCCGGCCCTCGTCCGTAAACTCTTCCGCTGGGCGAGCCATAGACGCCGCGTACCGATAGGGAAAGGCGGCGGCTTGAAATTGGTGCTATATTCAGCTTGAGTTGTTTAATGCTAGTACGGGAGGCTGATATGGGGCTGTTCAAGAAGAAAAACCCGCAGGATGCCTTTGATCCCGATGTGTTTACCATCACGGATACGATTTTGGACCCGCCGCGATTTACGTTTTTGCCGGCTATCTACCAGGATGCCACGCGTCACAAGTGGGCCGTACATCAGCGCGGCGGCGAGCCGAAGATTTTTGACTATGCGGACGTGTTGCAGTGCGAAGTGGCCGAGGCAGGCGATCCGGAGGCCGAGGAAGTGGCCTCAAAACGGGAATTTGCCCAGCGTATCCTGGCGAATCCTGCCAAGGCAGCAAAAATAAATGCCGCCAAGCGTAATATGTGTCTTGGTATGGGCGTTGTTGTGGCGGTTCAGACGGGAAAAGACGAGGTTTCCAAATTGGAGATTCCCGTTATGACCGACGAAGTCAAACGCGATTCAAGTCTATATAAGTCGTATCGGAATGTCGCCGAGAAGATCAAGGCCGAATTTGATGCCATGGGAGGGCTGGCCTAATTTTGGCGGCATACGTTTCTGAATGAGGAGTCTGTGCAATGGCAGGCGAATCTTATGCAATTCCCCCCAAAGATCGTGCTGTTGAGGGAATTCTTTGGTATATCCAGCACCATCAGCTTGCCGGCGGCGATCGCCTGCCGGCCGAGCGCGTGCTGTGCGAAGAGATCGGCGTTTCGCGTACGGCGTTGCGCGCTGGTATCACGCGGCTCATCTCGTGTGGAACGCTCGAGAGCCGTCGCGGATCGGGTACGTATGTGTGTCCTCCTAAGCCGCTGAACATCTTCCAGGAAACGTATAACTTCTCCGATGCTGTGCGGACTGCCGGCCTGCACCCCTCTTCTCGTCTGGTTTCCACCGGGACCATCGAGGCGGATAAGACGCTTGCCGACAAGCTTGGGGTGGCTGTAGGCGCTCCTTTGCTCCGCATGCAGCGCGTTCGACTTATTGAGGGCGAGCCAGCGTCAATCGAGACGGCTCACGTTAACCTGTCCCTGTGTCCATCGCTTATCGAGCACGATTTTGAGTGCGAGAGCCTTTACGATGTCTTGCTCAAAGAAGGTGGCGTGCGTGTTGAGCATGGACGTGAGCATATTTCCATCTCGCGTTTGAACGCCGAAGAGGCCGAGCTGCTCCAGCAAGAAGAGGGAACGCCGGTGTTCTATGAGAGCACGATCGAATTGGATAAGGACATGCGTTTTGTGGAGCATTGCAAATCGGTGATTTTGCCCACAAAGTTCCGCTTTGCCGATAACGGCGAAGAGAACGGCATGAGGAGCGTGGCAGGTGAACAATGGCTGAAACAGTAGATGCCACCCCGGTCTATATGCGCATTCGACGCCGCATCGAGGAGCGTATCGAGCGCGGTATATATCCCACGGGTTCCATGATTCCGTCCGAGAATGAACTTGCCGAGGAGTTTGAAACGACGCGCCTGACTATTCGAAGCGCTGTCGATGAGCTGGTTCGGCGCGGGCAGATTCGACGCGTCCGCGGAAAGGGCGCGTTTGTGGCGCAGAAAGTACCTGCCATATTTGAACGCATGGGCGGTTTCCGTGAATCAGTCCGTGCTTCGGGAGGCGAGCCGTCCGTCCGTATTCTCGCGCGTTCCAAACGCTATGCGGGGCCATACTACGCCGACCTGTTTGACATCGCCGAGGACGACCTGCTCTATTCCATTCGACGCCTGAACTGCATAAACGGTAGCCCCGTATCGATTGAGACGGCGCTGATTCCCTGCCTGCTGTTTCCAACCATCGAAGATATTGACGTGTCGGTTTTCAGTTTGTACGAGACCTATGAGATGCTGGGCCGAAAGCCAGTCATGGCACAGGAAAAGCTCGATATCGAAGCGCTGGGCGCGCGAGATGCCGGCCTGCTTGGACTGGAGCAGGGCGACCTTGCCTTGACGCTGGAGTGCGTAAGCTTCGATGCGAGCGGTCAAGCGATCGAGTACGTCAAGTCGTTTAACCGCGGTGATGCGGGTGGATATACCTATACGTACTAGCTGGTGTTTTGCATCACGCGCGGTAACAGCCGGTCTGTTTGGGCAATTTGACCGGCTGTAAGTACAACCTTACAGGGCTCAAAATCGACCGTTCGCCGAAGGGAATAAATTGATCGACAAAGAGGTATCAAAAGGCCGTAACCTGTAACTGTGATTGGTATCAAATACTAATGATTTGTTTCGAGGTGAGACGATGAAGATGCTCGATTACGTTCAGCTTGCCCATGTGCGTATGGGGGAGAACCTCGAGCGTTCGTCTGAGCTGGTGGCGCAGCTCGTTGATATTTTCCAGTCCGGTTCTTTTGACGCGCTGCGCATCGTTGCTTCGGGTTCGTCGCGTCATGCCGCCGATTGCGCCCGCGATTACCTGCAAGATGCGCTGCAGATGCAAGTGTCCGTTGTGACGCCCGAGGCCTTCGTCGATTTTGAACACACCTATCCGCAGCATGCGCTCAACATCGCCGTCTCGCAGAGTGGTTATTCGACCAATACGATTGCGGCGCTCGATTACATGCGCGCACACGATATGGCTGCAGTTGCGCTTACGGCAAACGTCGAGGCACCCATCAAGGAGCACACTGACATCGTTCTTGACTACGGTGTGGGCGTCGAGTCGGTGGACTTTGTGACTCTGGGCGTCGAGGTTCTCGTTGAGTACCTGGTGCTCTTTGGTATTTACGGCGGTCAGGCGCGCGGAACGATTGACGCCAAGGGCGTTGCCCAGCGTCTTGACGACCTGCGCGAGGCTATCCAGGCCAATGCCGTGATGTGCAAGACCGCCGAGGCATATGTCCAAGGCCACATGCTCGAGCTTTCTGAGCACATGCCCGCCATGGTCGTCGGCAACGGCCCCAACTACGGTGTTGCCGAGGAGGCAGCGCTCAAGCTGAGCGAGACCATCAAGATTCCTGCCATGCATCACGAAGGCGAGGAGTTCGTCCACGGTCCCGAGATGCAGATCGTTCCGGGCTATCTGGTGTTTATTGTCGACGATCCGCAGGGGTCGGAGCGTCTTGCGAATATCGCCGATGCGCTATCGAACGTTACGACAAAAACGGTGCTGCTCACGGCCCATCCCAAGGGCAAGGCTCACGAGGTTGCGGTGCCTCAGGTGGCTCCGCTGCTCAGCGCAATTCCCAATCTTGTGTTCTTCCAGACGATTGCGGCAATGATCGCCGAGCGTCTGAAGTCATGGGACGTGCACCCGTATCTCGATGCCGTCTCCAAGCAAATGGAGGTCAAGGCAGAGGGCTACGAAGAGTCAGTCAATGCGCTTAAGGCCAAAGCGGCCGAGTGTTACGGAATGTAAGCGGGTTTTGATGCCCGTTGGCATGGGGGATGTGGAAACAACCCCAGAAAGGAGAGACAAATGAAGGAAACCGAGAAGATCGAGATCATGCATTTCGACCAGGAGGGCTATCTCGAGGACGGTAAGGCGCTCTACGAGACCGGCAAGAAGATGACCGCGCTCGCCGACAAGGTCGCCGACGAGGGCTACGACGC
>URIA01000028.1 GCA_900547765.1 uncultured Collinsella sp.
TCGTCGGCAGCGTCAGATGTGTATAAGAGACAGTCGCAGGACTGCCCGAGCAGCGAACTAAACAGCCAGGCACGCCAGGAGGACTCACATGATCAAGATCACCGTCCCAGCAACAAGCGCCAACTTGGGCATCGGCTACGACACCCTCGGCATGGCCGTCAGCCTTTACTCGCACTTTACCTTCGAGCGCGCCGACAAGCTCACCATCACGGGTTGCCCCGAGGAGTTCCAAAACGAGAACAACCTAGTCTACGTGAGCTTTGTCGATGCTCTGGCCGCCTGGGGCGAGCAGGCCTTCCCCGTTGCCATCGACATCCAGACCGACGTGCCCGTCGCTCGCGGCCTGGGTTCCAGCTCCACCTGCGTCGTCGCTGGCATCATGGCGGCCGCCGCGCTGACGGGCCACACCGTCGACCGTGCCGAGCTCGTCCGCATTGCCACCGAGGTCGAGGGCCATCCCGATAACGTCGCCCCTGCCATCCTGGGCGGTGCCGTTTGCTCCTTTACGCCGACCGATTCGCTCCCCCAGTGCCTGCGCTACGAGGTGAGCGATCGCTTGCGTTTTATTACCGTGATTCCGCCCTACGAGGTGCATACGAGCGAGGCGCGCAAGGTTGTGCCGCAGGAGATTCCACTCTCCACCGCCGTATGGCAAATGGGCCGCATCGCCGGCATGACGCGCGGCCTGGAGACCGGCGACCTCGACCTGATTGCCGCCGCCAACGACGACCGCATCCAGGAGCCCTATCGCCGCCGCCTGATTCCCGATTACAACGCTGTGCGCGACACCTGCCTTAACGGCGGCGCCAAGACCATCTGGATCAGCGGTTCGGGCTCGACCCTTATGGCTGTGACCGACGACACCATCGTCGCAAAGTTCTTGCAGGTCAAGCTGCGCGAGCAGTTCCCTAAGTGTGATACGCATATTCTGACGTGCGACACCGAGGGCGCTCAAATCGAGTACTTGTAGCGCCCTGCCTCATTGCTCTCACCGGTCCCCTTGGGGCTTCCCCTGAAAACGTCCTCGATCATGAA
Source organism: uncultured Collinsella sp. (assembly GCA_900547765.1). Lineage (GTDB taxonomy): Bacteria > Actinomycetota > Coriobacteriia > Coriobacteriales > Coriobacteriaceae > Collinsella. The sequence continues at coordinate 1,036 of URIA01000028.1, forward strand.
TTGCCCCGTCGTGCGCTTCGCGCGACGGGGCAATTCGATCTGCGGATTGTTTTCAGGGGAAGCCCCAAGGGAACCTTCGCAGCCTCGACAGGATAATCGCATTCGCTGATTTAATTATCGCCCGATTCGCGGCGCAATCTATTTATCTCCGCTGCTCAGAACCGCCTCAAGTCTTTGCACGAGAACTCCGACGGTAATTCCAAGTGCCTCTGCATAGGCGAACTGCTCATAAACCCTAAGACTGCGTTCCCCGGTTTCGACTTTCGAGATGAACGACTGAGGTACCCTCAGTTTCTTTGCGAGTTCAACCTGAGTGATACCTTGTTCCCGACGAATCTGGGAGAGGCACTTTCCGCATGTCCTATTAGCATCAACGTTCATACCGTTTACGCTATATTCCATTTTGATATATCCCAAACTAGGATATATTCATGTGAGTATCTGTTTCACTTATCGCAATTGTTCGCATCGCACATTTGAAACGAGAGAGGGGACTCGATAAGCATGGATGACGAGATGAAAGAGCCCAATAGTGAGCAAACGCCCAGTGCATCTGATGAACAGAAGCCGAATATCGAAGGGAAGCAGGTTTCTGATGGTGCTGACGACACCACCTCCCCTGACGATCGATCATCAAATGAAGACGGTGCCACATGCAATAAGGAAGAGGACGATTCACTTCTAACGAGTGCCATTAACAAACTTGGTGGTAATAAACGAGCGGCTATCGCAACTGCTGCGATAGTTGCCGTCATCTTCTGCTTACCCATGCTGTTTCCTCAAATGATTTGCACCCACAAACTTTGGACCAATGCAAACTGTACAAGCCCTCGCACCTGTAAAAGTTGCGGCAAAACCGAGGGGAAACCGCTCGGACATGAATGGGAAGAAGCAACATGCACGGTTCCGAAGACCTGTCAACGCTGCGGCAAAACCGAAGGGAAACCCCTTGGGCATCAACCAGGTTCTTGGACTACCGAAGTCGATTACGTTGACGCCACCTCGAAGGAAATTCGAGAATGCGGGAGATGCGGAGAGGTCGTTGACACCCGCAACGAAAAGGAAATTACTTCCTTTCTTGGCGACGGATCGTTTTCAATTTCACCTGAAGGCTTTATTGAACGACTTAACGAGGAATTCTCCGATATTCCCAATTGCAGCAGTATGAAGGCGAGTTACGAGTTAGACGATAGCGGCACGGGACTCGAGCTTCAGATAAAAAATGGCTCTACGCTTGCCGGTATTGGAGGTTTTTTCTCGGACTCGAGCAGTCAACTACTATTCAGCTATCTTGGATCAGAAAACTGCTTCAAAAACATAGTCATGTACTTCGAAAATTCAGATTATGCCGCGGCGGCAGCATTAGCAACCATACAAGCAATTGATCCAACACTCTCATTTTCCGACGCTAAGGAGATTGGCGCTGCCTGCGTAGGTACGCCAACTGTCAAAAATGGAATTACGTACGCAATCTTAGCTTCAAATGGAGAATACTGGCTGAGCACCCGAATTGAATAATTTACTTTAATTGCTAAATGCAGACGCCTCTTACTCGCGGCATATTAAAGTTCAACCCCTGCTAGCATCGTCAATCGAAATATGCCCCGCCGAGCACTTTAGCTTGGCGGGGCATTTCAATACGTAGGCGGATTTTGATACCTAGAAGGCCCACATGCCCCCACTAGGCAGCCGGCTTCGCTGCTCAAATTGCTCGAACTGCAACTTGAGCAATCAGCGGCCAGCATCTCTTTTAGGCTGCGCTAGTTTCTTTGTATTCAAAGACTGGCTCTAAGATGTCTTCGATGCTGCAGTGCAGGACTTTCGCCATATCCCTTACGGTTGTTACCGATGCTTCGTTGATGTTTCTCTGGCGCTGTTCGTACATTTGGATTGAGCGGAGTGATACGCCCGATTCGTATGCCAGGTCTTGTTGGGTTTTCTTGAGCCTCTTTCTTGCTTGCGCCAGTTTAGTTTGACGAGGTGTTTTCTTCGCCATATCGCAAATAAGACGCGCCACACGTTCCTCTGAGGCTTCATGCCAGGGATAGTACAGACCGCGCAGCGCATCAAATGGAACGACATGCAGCAGATCTTCGAAAGACTCCCCCAAACGCCACTGCAGGTATGCCAGCATCCAGCCCGCCCAATATTCCGGCGTCTTCTCAAATCGATAGGTGCAGTCCGGTATAGGCCTGTTTTGATAGCCCGATCTTTCAGCGATAAGCGCGAACAGCTCAACGCCCGATTTTCCCGATACGACCCATGCGTTGCCGCGTTCGAACTCGCGAGCTACGCCGCTGAGGCAAAAGAGTTCAGCAACTTCCGATCCCTCTGCTCCATAATCATTAACGGCATAGTCAAAGCAGTCGCCTAGGTTGTTCATTGCGTCCTCGAGGTAATAGACGGGATATGTCCTACTCGGCCCACAATCCGTTAACTCTTGGATCATTTAAATCAACCCTCCCTGCCATCAAATCCCTAATGTCGACACCCTCGGTGTCAAATCCGTTTATCGTATCCAGATACTTACGTCGAGCATTCTGTTCTCGCTCAAATCGTTTGGGATAAAACTCAGCTCCCGAGGCCTGCTTCCAATCGCGGAACCTGATCGCCGAGAACGCGCGCTCACTCATAAGAGCGTATTGGATGCCCAAATCGCCCAAACGCATAATGAGTTGCAGTTGCCTGAGCGAGATCATGCCGTTAACGAACTGTCTTGCAAACGAAAAGTAGGAATCGTCGGCGCGATAGCCTCGAATAACATCATAGGGAGAAATATCAATCAGGCAGTTATCCAGCAGATAGCGAAGTCCTTCGCGTGCCAGCGGCGTCGAGACATTAAACTCCCGGTTGTCGGCCAAAATCGCAAGCCAATTAAGAATTGAAAACTCCCCGGACTCCAAATCCAAGACCGCGAGACCATCCATATCGAGCTCATATCGATTCGCGATACCATCGGACTCGGTCCGGCATGCCCATTCCATCGCCATTTCCTCATGTGGCGTGCAATAAAACCCACGTCCATAGTCGTTGAACTGCTTACATCTATCCAGCGACGGATGCTCGACAACAACCTCCGACCCGTGCCACAGCTCCATATCGGCCTCCTAAAAAATATCACCTCAGTGATAGTTTACCAATAACTATCACTGAGGTGATATAGATAAGAGCTTTTGAGGGGTTGCAGCTCGATTAGAGGCAGGCCTCGGCGATGCGGCGCTTGAGTTCGTCGATACCGGTGCCGGTCTGGGAGCTCGTGATGATCACATTCTCGGCAGGAACGTTGAGCTGCTTTTTGATGGCTGCTGCCTGGCGGGCCTGCTGGGTGCGGCTGAGCTTGTCGGCTTTGGTGAGGCAGACGATAAAGTTGAACTCGTTGCCCTGCAGGTAGTCGATCATGTCATGATCGAGCTTGCTGGGGTCGTGACGAATGTCAACCAGCGATACGACCAGGTTAAAGCTGCGCTCGGAGTCAAAGAAGTCGCCAATAAGCTCGGCCCAGCGGTCGCGCTCGGCCTTGGAGCGACGGGCGAAACCGTAACCCGGCAGGTCCACGAAATGCACGTCGTCGGCCTCAAAGAAGTTGATGTTGCTCGTCTTGCCCGGCGTACTGGAAACCTTGACCAGGTTCTTGCGGCCAAAGAGCTTGTTCATAATCGACGACTTGCCCACGTTGGAGCGGCCGACAAAGCTCACCTCGGGGCAGGTGGACTCGGGAATCTGCGAAACCTTGCCGTAGCTGGCGACGAACTTGGCAAGCTGGTAGTTAATGGAATCGGCCATGGACACTCCTTGGTCGTAGGTTCTTACAAAAGAGCGCGCTATTGCGCAGCAGCAATGCGGCGGACGATATCGAGCGTGATGTCACTTGCGACACGCGCGTACTCGAACAGATCGAACTCTCGGTCGCAAATTGCATCGTACGCCTCGTCACAATTATCGCTGATAGCGCGCAACACCAGGCAATCGACACCATTTTTGGTTGCGACATGGGCAATTGCCGCGCCCTCCATGCCGACACAATCGGCATGCGTCGCCTCGATAGCGTCGTTGCGCATGGCGGCGCCCGTCACAAAGCGGTTACCCGTGGCAATCGTGCCGACCAGGAACTGTTTGGTGCCCTCGTTCGAAGCGACTGCATTTGTCGAAGCGTCAACAAACCCACGCTCAGCAAGCACGTCGACGGCAATATCGACCAGCGCGGGCGTCGAGCCAAACTCCTCGAGCCCCGGTGCGGACTCGGCGATAAGCGCGGTATCGGTATCCAGATAGCGTAGGCGTTTGCCAATGACCACGTCGTCGATATGGAGCTTGGGGTTCAAACCGCCCGCGATACCCGAAAACACAACAGCTTGCGGAGCGTACTTGCTAATGAGGTGCTGTGTTGCAGCGGCGGCGTTCACCGTGCCCATGCCCGCCGTTGTGGCGACAACTGTCAGGCCGTCGAGCTCACCGCTCACAACGGTTAAGCCTGCCTCCCGTGCCTCGCAAACGTCGCTCAACTCTTCCTTAATCTGCATGATCTCTTTTTCGAGCGCACCGATAATCGCGATGGTAGCCATACCATTCCCCAAACCTATACGAAATTCTCAACCAAGGTATGGTACCAGCATTTTGTTTGACCTCGCCAAACGAACACGCTAAGCCAGCGCAGCTCGCGTATCAAACAGAGCCTTTGCAATCGCAGCCGTAACCTCGCTCGAGCGGTCGCTCCACGGCATCGATGTCATGACGCTCATGACATAGGTACAGCCATCGATGTCGATAGCAGGCATTTCTTTCCAAAGATATTCAGTCGCGTTTAAGGTGTCTCTAAACAATAAACAGGCGTTTCTATGCAAAAACACCGATTCCGTTGCGCATCTTTGCCCAAAACGCAGTTGCGGTGAAATAGTTCCTGTTTGGGCGGCATAAGCCGAAAAACAAGAACTATTCCACCGCAACTTGACGGGGCTCTTTAGCAATCAACTAGGTGCCCGGGGCACTCATTTAAGTCTGTCCCCAATGAGTGCCGCTAGCCGATGGCGTTTTTGAGTTCGGCGCGGCGCTTTTTCATGCCCGTCATGACGGCGCTGCGCAGCTCGGGCATGCGCGCGGTATCCATCTGTGGAACGCCCTCGAGCTTATAGGGAATGCCCAATTGCTCGTACTTGACGACACCCATCGTGTGATACGGCAGCATTTCCAGGCCCACCACGTTGTGCCACGGGGCGATGAGGCGGCCGAGCGCCTCGCACTCCTCAACCGTATCGGTAATGCCCGGCACCACCACGTGGCGGATAACGACCTTGATCTTGCGACGTGCAAGCTCATCGCCAAACGCCAGGATGCGTGCGGGATCGCAACCGGTCAGCTTTTTATGCTCGACGGGATCGGCGTGTTTAATGTCGAGCAGCACCATATCGGTCTCGTTGAGTACGGCATCGAACTTCTCGGGATGCGCGGGGTCGAACGCATAGCCGCAGCTATCCAAGCAGGTGTGCACGCGACCATCGGGGTTGTTGTGCATGGCGCGGAACAGGTCGGCCAAAAACTCAGGCTGCAGGAGCGGCTCGCCGCCGGATACCGTAATACCACCGCTGCGGTAAAACTCATGGTTGCTCTGGAACTCGTCCATCAGGTGCTCGACGGTCACCATGGTGCCGCCGTTAACCGACCAGGTGTCGGGGTTGTGGCAATACGCACAGCGCATGGGACAGCCCTGAACAAACACCACAAAGCGGATGCCGGGTCCATCGACCGTTCCCATCGTCTCAATCGAATGCACGCGGCCCAGGGCAAACGCAGAGTCCTCGGGACGAGCGTCCACACCCTCGAGCGTCATCTCAGCCATTCCCGCTACCTTGCCTCTCATTGGTTTTAGCTACATAAATGCCAGAGTCATTCTAGCCCATATGCATGATGGCGAAACGGTTTAGCGGTCAATTGGATTGTCCTATTTGGCCCTACGCAAGAGCGGCGGGAAGGTTGTCGCAACCCGCCCGCCGCCGAGGCAATAGAAATCGATAGACGCCAGGCCTTACGCTTTAAGCGTGAGCACCGCACCGAAGGCGGTCGGGCCGCAATGGCTCGAGATGACACCGCCGACCTGAGTCCAGGTAACGTCCTTAAAGCCCAGGTCGTACGCATAGACTTCCATGTCGTCGCGCAGCTCCTGGGAAAGACCTACCGAATACGCCAGGCCAATGTGCGAGTAGTCAATCTCGCCCTTCGCAACCATGTGGTCAATAAAGGCGCGGGCGCATTTGAGCATAGAGCCGCGGAACTTCTTGGTCGCCACAAACTTACCGCCCGTTACCTCAATGCAGGGCTTAATCTTGAGCAGGTGGGCGCCAAGGAATGCCACGTTGGACAGACGACCGCCTGCCTTAAGGAAGGCTAGGTCGGTAGGAACAAAGCCCAGCAGCACACGGTCCATGACGGAATTCGTAAATGCAAAGATCTCGTCGACGGTGGCATCGGGGTGAGCCTCGATGTATTTGGCGGTCTCGACGACAACGAGCGACTGGCCCACCGAGACAAAACGCGTGTCCATGGAGTAAACGTAGTCGCGACCCTTGGCGGCGATCTTCGATGATTGATGCGAGCAGGTCGTGGCCTCGGAATACGCGAGATGCAGAATAGTCGCGTCGGGCTGCTCGGCATGAATGCGGTCATACACGTGAGCGAAATCCGCAGGCGCACAGCCACTGGTCTTGGGCATCACGCCAAACTCGTTGCAGCGCGAATAAATCTCGAGCGGATCGATCGAGCCGTCCTCGACGGTCTCGTCACCAATCGTGACATGCATGGGCACGCGCACGATGCCGTAGCGTTCGCAAAGCTCCGGCGTCACATCCGAACCAGACTCAACCACGATTACGTACTTGCCCATTATTATCACGACCCATCTCAACGTTGGTTTTTCAATACATGACACGCGCCGCCGCACTGTTGCGCAACGGCCTCCAAGCGCCAAAGAGACGCCGCCCCTTGCACACAACAAAGGACAGCGTCTCCCTGGAAAACTCCGTGCTTGGCTGAGATTTTACACGGTTTATAAATGAGTGTTACTTATCCCGCAAACGGTAGCTATACGCGATAAACGGTAGTTCGCTGCGGCAACTGCAACACATTCCGCCCAGCAAGTCCAATCGTGCCCCATGCACGGTTAATGCACGAGGCGGTAGAAATTCATCGATGCCGCGCCCTCGGCGTGCAGCTCCATCGCCGGAACCGCCGGCGAATAGGTACGGCTCGTAAGTGCCGCCTCGCCGCCATTTGCAAAAATCTCGACCATCGTAGTGTCCGAAAGCACGCGCAGGTCGCGAAGCTCGCTGAGCTCGATCGACCTCTGGTCGCGCCCATAGCCTTCGTCACCCATGTCGAGGGTAAGCATCCCGTCTGCATAGCACACAAAGACACCCTTGCGGATTTCGAGCTCGACCATCTTGGCGCCCTCACAGGAAACCACAAGATCAAACAGGCGGCCCGGCTCCTCAACGGTTTCACCGCCTGTCGCGCGAACGCAGTCGCCGCGCATCCTCTCAATCTCGTGCGCCGGTTGCTGGCAGAGCTTGCCATCGCGCATGCTCAGCTCTCGCGGCACCGTCAACGCGCACTGCCACCCGCGCGCCACCGTCGGGTTTTCTGCCGTCGCATCGGGGCAACCCGACCATCCGATCATCAAACGCCGGCCTGCAGTATCCTCAAAGGACTGCGGAGCATAGAAATCAAAACCGGCATCGACCATCGGGGGCATGCCCTGCCCGACGATTTTAAAGCTCGGCGCCTCCCAATCGGCCTCGATGGGGAACCACACGCACTGATGCGGATTGCGGTAACGCCAACCATCGGCAGGCACACCCTGCGGACAGCAAACGAGAATAAGCTCGCCATCGAGCTCAAACAGATCGGGGCACTCCCACATAAAGCCAAACTTCTCGCCCAACTCAATGCGCGTCGCATAGCTCCAGTCCTCAAGATTGCGCGAGGTATAGACAAGCACGCAGCCACGGTCGTCTTTCGTACGAGCACCCAGAACCATGTAGTAGATACCATCGTGCTCAAGGATCTTGGGGTCGCGCACGTGCGTACCGATATCGTCGGGGTAATCGACCGGTCCAACAGCTATGCACTTCTCGCCCAATTCGTCGGGATTCTCGGCAACCATATGAATCTGGTTTTGCTCACGGCCCGTCAACACGTAGTCGTAATCATCGCGGTCAAAATGCTTGACGTTGCCGGTATAGAAGTAGTGAATCTTGCCATCACGTACAAAGGCAGAACCAGAATACGCTCCGCTCGAATCCAAATCGGAATCGGGGAACAGCACGGGGCCGTGATTCTCGTACGTCACAAAATCCTTTGTCGTCAGATGGTTCCAAAGCACTGGACCGCCATGCGCAGCATCGAACGGATCGTATTGATGATAGATGTGATACGTATCACCAATCTGAACCAAACCGTTGGGGTCGTTGAGCCAGCCAAGCTCAGGCTCCACATGGAACAGAAGCCTATCGGGGTCGGACGCGATGCGAGCCGCCGTCTCATCCTGTCCGACACGCCACTGCTCATAGTCCGCGCGTGTCACCTTGTTTTTTTGATTTAACATCGCCGTTGACTTTCTCGTCTATGGGGAAGGACGCTCGACTCACACGAGTCGAACGCCCTTCCTCAAATGGACTTATCCTCAGATTACACTGAACGGCTCAACTAGAAGCTAACGTCGAAGCCAGCGCCAGCGCCCTCTTCATCGGTGGTCGGCACGCCCTTTGCCTTGTTGTAGGCAAAGATCAAGACGATCGGCACGATAAAGGCGATGAGATTGCCAGCCACATACCACACGAGGGTCTCGGGCGTGACGATGAGCAGGCCAAGCACGCCGGTCAGACCCTGACCGATAGCGCGCACCTCAAAGAGCTTGACGAAGGCACCGCCGCAGCCTGCACCGATGCATGCGCAGATGAACGGAATGATCGAATAGCGCATGTTTGCAGCAAAGATAGCGGGCTCGGAGATTCCGACCAGCGTCGGGATAAAGGACGACATGCAGATGTTGCGCTCTTTGGAGTGCTTCTTGTGAATGAGGTACATACCGATGGCGCCGCCGCCCTGGGCGATGATGGAAACCGACCAGATGGCCTGGATGTAGTTGAAGCCAGTCGTGGCAACAAGGTTTGCCTCGATACCCTGGATGAACTGATGCGTACCGGTAACGACGAGCGGCTGCAGGAACGCGGCGAAGACAAAGGCGCCAAAGACGCCCATCCTGTTGTACAGGACATCGATTACGCCAGCGAGGACGTCGCCGATCAGGTTGCCGAGCGGGCCGAACACGGTGAACAGGGCGACGTTAGCGAGAATCAGGGTAACGGTCGGGACAAAGACGAACGAAACGACCTCGGGGATGTACTTCTGGGCAATCTTTTCGACCTTGGCCATAAACCAGGCAGTCAGGATTGCAGGGAATACGCCGCCCTGGAAAGCAACCATGGGAATGGATAGCGGACCGAAGTTCCAGTACTCAGCACCCGTCGGGTCCATAACGAACGTGTTGCGGTTCATAAGGCTCGGGTGAACCATGACGATACCGACGAGGATGCCCAGGATCGGGTTACCGCCAAAACGCTTGACCGCGCTGTACATAACCAGGACAGGCAGGTAGTCGAACGTGGTGGCGATAATGGCAAAGAAGCTTGCGAGGTTCTTGAGGAACTCGCTGTGATCGGCGAGGCTGCCTTCCATGCCAAAGAGGCCGTTGGCAACGATCAGCGACTTAAGGCCGATGATGATTGCAGCGCCGACGAAGGCGGGAATGATGGGGATAAAGATGTCCGAGAATACCTTGAGGACCGAGAAGAACTTGCCCTTCTTGTCCGCCTCAGCGCCCTTGACCTCGGAAGCACTGATCTCCTTAACGCCCGTCAGAGCCATAAACTCATCGTAAACCTTGTTGACGGTACCGGTACCGAAGATGATCATGAGCTGGCCGCTGTTGTACAGCACGCCCTTGACGCCATCGATGTTCTCGAGCTCGGCCTTGTTGTATTTGCTCGTATCCTTGAGCACCAGACGCAGACGGGTCACGCAATGCGTGGCGCCCTCGATGTTCTCCAGTCCGCCGACGTTGTCGACGACTTGCTGGGACACTGCCTTGTAGTCCATGTTCCTCTCCATTCCTTTTCTAAATCATAAAACGGTTCGTTGCCGCTACAGAGACGCGATCGTTGCGTTTGCGCACTTGAGCGCACCGTCGGTGACGGTAAGCGCCACACCCTGGCCCTGCTTGTTGCAGAAGCGAGCGTTGAGCGCAACATCATCGACAAAGATGGTCGCGATGTCGTCGTCGACGACCAGACGCACATGGTGAGTGCCCTCGCCCTTAAAGAACAACGGACGCTCGAGGCCCATGTTGTTGACCTGGAACCACGGGTACTGGGGAGCCGGCGTGAACTCGAGCTTGCCCTCGCGCAGGTTGGCGCGGAACTCATAGGCAAGACCGGTCTCGGCGTCCTCGGCGAACTTGACCGAGAAGCCGGCAGCGTTACCGCCGAGCTCAATGTCGGCATCGAGCAAGTAGGTGGAGCCGGCATCCGCGGCGAGCACCTGCTCGACCTTGCCCGACTCGCAGGAAAGCTCAAAGGTCTCGACTGCCTTAGCCTCGCCAAAGGCGCCAAGCATGCTGTCGGGGAGCTTGGTGCCGAGCGTTCCGTCGGCACGCTGAACGATCTCGAGGGGCATAAAGGTGCCACCCCATAGGTAAGAGCTGGGGTCGCCGCCCTCGTCACGCGTAGGAACCCAACCAAAGAGAACGCGACGCTCGCCATCGAATGCGGTGCGAGCGGCGTAGTACGCGCGGCCGTCGAAGGAGTCGTCAGCGGGGGTAATCCAAGGACCGTTGATGGACTTGGACATGCGGTAACGGGTCTTGTTGCCGTCGCTGTACTCGGAAAAGACGAGGTACCACCAGTCGCCCATCTTAAAGAGATCAGGCATCTCAAACATGGTGTACAGGCCCGGGTTCCACCAGTCGCCCTGGAACTCCCAGTTGGTCAGATCCTTGGAGGTGAACTTGACCAGGCGGCCGGTCATCAGACGCTTGTCCTCGCCCACACGCGTGCCGAGGATGAGCATGTACTCTTCGTTCTCCTCATCCCAAAGCACAAAGGGATCGCGCCAGTTGCGGTCATCGTAACCCTCCTGGGGCGGAAGCAGCGTCTCGGCGATGTTCTTCTCCCACTTGACGGCGTCGTCGCTCGTTGCGTGAAGAAGAACCTGCTTCATCAAACGTGCGCGGACCTTATCGCGATTGCAACCAGTGTAGAGCGCATGGTACTTGTCGCCCACCTTAAACACCGTGCCGGCATAAATGTACTGGTCGACTTCCTCGTCGCCGCCGCGCTCAAGGCTCTCGCCAAAGTCCTTGTAGTTGACGAAATCCTTGGTCGTAGCGAGTGCCCAGCCAAACGGCTCTCCGAAAGGTTCGGGGTTACGCGTGTCACGCTGATGATAGAGATAGAACGTGCCGTCCTCGCCGTACGGCATGATGTCGCCTACCCAAATTCCCTCAGGCTGGTAATACACCTTGTGCATCCGAGACTTCCTTTCCACGACATACTAACTCGGTACAATGGCAAGATATGTCAATCGTTTTCATATGTCAAACGTTTTCACACCAATACGTCTTTTCGCAGTTCCAGTCGTCGGCAAACGGTTGACATATGCCGGTGAACGGTCATCAGAGGCGTTTGAGGAATTCTTTTGGCACGGGGCGAATTACGCGGTTTTGCCCTCGATAAGCTCAACGGGAAGCTTGATATTCGACTCGGGCTTTTCACCGTTAATAAGAGCAATGGTGGATTGCGCCGCGAGCTCTCCGATGCGATCGATATCTTGACGTACGGTTGTTAAGTCAGGCATAAACGTCATAGTGCGGCGGGCACCATCCGCGCCCACGACCTTAATGTCGTCTGGAGCGCTCAAGCCGCGCTGCTTCATCACGTTGAGACAGATGGCCGCCATCGTATCGTCTCCCGCAAAGATGCCGTCAATATCGGGGTTCTCATCGAGGATCTTCGCAACGACCGCGCCCTTTTCGTCGTCGGGCTTAACGAACTCAACCTCACGGACAAGCGCGGACAAACCGGCCTGCTCAACAACATCGAGGTAGGCATCGGTACGCTTATTGGCAGGCATGCGCATGCGGCTATTGCTGCGCAGGCACAGGATACGCCTGCAGCCGTCATCAATCAGACGGCGCGTGGCGAGCTCGCCGATGCCATAGCTGTCACTTGCAATCTGGACAGAGCCCTCGCCAAGATCGCAGTCGATGCCAACCAGGCTCAAGCCCATCTCGGCATATGCCTCGGCACCGATATTGAGGGAGTTGACGATGACGCCGTCGACCATATTGCGGCGGAGCATGTCGATATAGGAACGCTCAAGATCAGGTCGATTGGCGCTGTTGCACAGCAACATCTTAAAGCCGTTTTCCGCCAACGTGCGCTCGACCGCCTGCACAACCTGAGCATGGAACGGACTGCTCACAAAGGGAACGATCATGCCGATAAGGTTCAGACGGCCGTTGAGCATGGCACGGGCGATATCGTTGGGCGTATAGTTGATGCGCTCCATCGCGGCGTGGACCTTATCGCGGGTCTCTTGGCTAATATAACCGCGGTTATTAAGCACGCGAGATACCGTAGTAGGCGAAACCCCCGCCACCGCTGCAACTTCCTTGATGCCAGGCTTAGCAGAATCCTTAGAACGAGTGCCCTCGCGAGCCATAGCACCCTCCCCTATCAACATGTCATACGTTTACATACGAACAAAGCATACCCCAACAACAGCGGGAAGACGGTAACAGCACAAGTAAGTAAACGACTCATCCAAATAATTAGGAGAGTTCCGCCTAAAGGGTGACTACACAGGACCCCCGCCGGGCCGCTTTGGGTTACTTTCCAAAACATTTCCGCAGGACGCAAAGGGCTCCGCCGCGCGAAGCGCGCAGCGGAGCCCTTTGCATGTCCGAGGACGTTTTGGAAAGTAACCCAAAGCGGCCCGGCGATCCTGCGGGAGTTAAACCCCTTTAGAACTTGTCGTGGAAGGTACGCGCAATGACCTCGTCCTGCTGCTCCTTGGTGAGCGTGTGGAAGTTCACGGCGTAGCCGGAAACGCGGATGGTCAGCTGCGGGTACTTCTCGGGGTGAGCCTGAGCGTCGAGCAGCGTCTCACGGTTGAAGACGTTGATGTTCAGGTGGTGGCCACCCTTCTCGGCGTAAGCGTCGAGCATGTGGACCAGGTTATCGGCCTGAGTCTCGGAAACTTCAGAAACCTTCATAATGTGTCTCCTTCGATTAATAGGCGCCGGCCGAAACCGGCGCGCTAATCAGTAATCGTTATTGTTAGTATAGCACTAACAATAGTTACTCGCCCAGTTGATCAAGGTCGATATCGCCAAAGAACACCTGGTCCTCCTTGCCGAGCGCACTCGGGATGATGGAGAAGGTGTTGGAGATGCCGTCCTGAGCATCGCGGAACGGGAGCTTGGAAACCGAAGACAGCGAAGCGATGGCGCCGTGGCTATCGCGCTTGTGCATGGGGTTAGCGCCCGGGGCGAACGGCTGGCCAGCCTTGCGGCCGTCGGGCGTGGAGCCGGTCTTCTTACCGTACACGACGTTGGAGGTAATGGTCAGAACCGAGGTCGTGGGTACGGAGTTGCGGTAGGTGTCGTTCATGCGGATGTACTCCATGAACTGGTGCACAACGTCGTGAGCGATCTGGTCGACGCGGTCGTCGTCGTTACCGTACTTGGGGAACTCGCCCTCGGTCTCGAAGTCGACGATGATGCCGTTCTCGTCACGGACGGGGTGAACCTTGGCGTACTTGATGGCGGACAGGGAGTCAGCCACGACGGAAAGGCCAGCGATGCCCGTAGCGAACCAGCGGTGCACGTGCTTGTCGTGCAGAGCCATCTGGATGCGCTCGTAGCAATACTTGTCGTGCATGTAGTGAATGATGTTCAGCGAGTTGACGTACACGCCAGCGAGCCACTTCATCATGTCGTTGTACTTGGCCACAACGTCGTCGTAATCGAGCGTATCGCCCTCGACGGCGCGATACTTGGGGCCGACCTGCTTCTTGGAGACCTCGTCAACACCGCCGTTGAGTGCGTAGAGCAGGCACTTGGCAAGGTTGGCGCGGGCGCCGAAGAACTGCATCTCCTTGCCGATGCGCATGGAGGACACGCAGCAGGCGATGCCGTAGTCGTCGCCGTGGTAAACGCGCATGAGGTCGTCGTTCTCGTACTGGATCGAGGAGCTGGCGACAGAAGTCTTGGCGCAGAACTTCTTGAAGTTCTCGGGCAGACGGGTCGACCACAGAACGGTCATGTTGGGCTCGGGGCTGGTGCCCATGTTCTCGAGCGTGTGCAGGTAGCGGTAGCTCATCTTGGTAACGAGCGTACGGCCGTCAACACCCATGCCGCCGATGGACTCGGTGACCCACTGCGGGTCGCCGGTAAACAGGGCCTGGTACTCGGGGGTACGGGCAAACTTGACCATGCGGAGCTTCATGATGAAGTGATCCACGAACTCCTGGATCTGCTCCTCAGTGAAGGTACCGTTGGCAAGGTCGCGCTCAGCGTAGATGTCGATGAACGTGGAGGTACGGCCGATGGACATAGCGGCGCCGTTCTGCTCCTTAACGGCAGCGAGGTAGGCGAAGTACATCCACTGGATGGCCTCCTGCGTGTTGGTAGCAGGGTTGGAAATATCGAAACCATAGGTCTCGGCCATCATCTTGAGCTCGCCGAGGGCGCGGATCTGCTCCTGCAGCTCCTCACGATCGCGGATGTTGTCGGCGGTCATGACCGTCGGGGTGGAAGCCTTCTGGGCCTCCTTGTCCTTGATCAGGTAGTCGACGCCGTACAGGGCAACACGACGGTAGTCGCCGATGATGCGGCCGCGGCCATAGCCATCGGGCAGACCGGTGATGATGTGAGCCGAGCGGCAAGCACGCATCTCGGGGGTGTAAACATCGAAGACGCCGGCGTTGTGAGTCTTGCGCTCGAAGGTGTAGCGCTCGACAACGTTCTCGTCGACCTTGTAGCCGTGCTGGCTGGCAGCCTGGCAAGCGATGCGGATACCGCCGTTGACGTGCAGCGCGCGCTTGAGCGGCTTGTCGGTCTGAAGACCGACGATAGTCTCCTTCTCGCGATGGGCGTTATCGATGTAGCCAGCGGGATGGCTCACGATGCCCGTGACGGTCTTGGTGTCCATATCGAGGACACCGCCCTGCTCGCGCTCCTTGAGCAGCAGGTCGAGAACCTCGCCCCACAGCTCCTTGGTACGCTCAGTCGGGCCGGCGAGGAACGACTCGTCGCCCTCGTAGGGGGTGTAGTTCTTCTGGATGAAGTCTCGGACGTCAACCTCTCCCGTCCAGATGCCTTCCTTGAAGCCTTCCCATGCCTCCTGCATTGTGTAACCACGCTCCTAGTTACGTGTAATGCGGCGCTCTCTCACACCGCTGCTTATTGAATTCTTGAATGTTCGGCTTGCACTACCGGCTTCTTCCGTTCTTCACCACACGTTGGTGCAGGGAAAACGTTTATCCACCTTGGAACTACAACCCAAAACCCAAGATTTCACCCGTTTGAGAAGGATAACATAGCGACCCTCTCCATCTGGGCTGTTATATGTTTCTTTTTTTATATCATAATGGCGTTTTTTACAAACCCGCAGGAAATGCGAGCGCGAACAACTACCGTTCACCGATTTGTATGTTATTTTTCCTTGCCTTTGTACGACGTTCGCTCTAGCTGTTATGCCAGCTTTAGCAGGATAAAGTGTCCCAGAGACCCTACAGAAACTGCAGGGCGGCCACGGGATCCCCCGTGGCCGCCCTGTGGCGTAGCTAGTTTTTAGCTTTGATTGCCGCTTGGCATTAGGCGGCTGAGGCGGCCTTGCCGGTCGTAGCCTTGCTATCGCCGTTGCCCTGGCCCTCAAAATGCTTGTAGCACCAGCTGGTGACCAGCGGGGTCAAAATAGCCGTCACGATTGCACAGGCAGCAACCTGTGCCGTAGCCGTCGCGAGCACCGCACCGCCGTACATGGCCTCGTTGACGCTTGCCATGGCAGCAGGCGTGGCCACATTGGCTCCGGCGCAGCTCGAAATGGCCGCACCTGCGACACCCGTACCGCCCGTGAGCTTATCGACCGCGATGACGGGAATTGCAAAGACCACCGAGCAGATCACGCCGAGCAGAATACCGGGAAGACCGCCATTAATGAGCTGGCCAAAGGTCATGGTCGAGCCCATGGCAAAGAAGACGAGCACGATGACGGCGGAAAGTGCCGGCGCCATCATCTTCTTAAAGCTGGGGAAGAGGTTGCCCAGAATAATGCCGACAACGATCGGCAGGATGGCGCCCACGAGCGACCAGCCGATCGGAGCCTGGCCGGCAGCGCCGAGCACGATCATCGTGACCGGAGGGCCGACAACCAGCGTGGTGATGGCGACAGCGCCACGCTCGGCCTCATTGCCCATGGTGCCCATCAGACCAGCGTACATAGCGTTGTTGGCGCCGGTGCAAGCCGCCAGCATCACCATGGCAGAGATGCCAAACAAGTTGTCGTTGAACACATAAAGGATGAGCAGCGACATGGCAACGACCACGATCTGCTTGACGGCGATGATGATGGCGCCGCGGGCAGCGGCGGCAGGAGCGCTCTTAAACGAAATCGTCGTACCGACGATGAGCAAAAAAGCGCCCACGAGCGGGCCAGCGCCCTGCTGGGTCATGCCAAGCGTAAAGCTGCCGAGCGTTTTGAACAGGTCGGGGAATAGCGTGTTGAGCAGACAGCCCAACAGAAGCGGCACCAAGATATTGGCGCCCGGGATGGAGGACATCTTAAAGAACGGCTCCTTTGCCGCCGGCGTCTCCACCGCAGTCGATTCACTCATATATATCTCCTTTGGATGCATGCGAATCGTAGCCGCATGCGCCTATATCAGAAAGAAGGCGACGGTCCCGAGTCGCAGGAGCCGTCGCCGAATAATCGTCGCGGAGTATTACCCGTCCAGAACGATGCCACCGTCGCAGTCACCGATCTCGCCGTTCACGAAGCTGGCGAGGTCGGAAGCGAAGAACAGCACCATCTGCGCAGGCTCGCTGGCCTGGGCGGCGCGGCCCAGAGGAATACCGTTGATGATGCGCTGAGAGTTCTCGTCAGAGAGGATCGAGGTCATATCGGTAAGCGTGAGCGACGGGCATACAGCGTTGCAGCGAACGCCAAACTTGCCGCCTTCCTTGGCGACTGCCTTGGTTAGACCGTTAACACCGGCCTTGGAGCTCGCGTAAGCCGCGGTGCCGAGCAGGCCGCCGCCGATCTTGCCAGCAACAGAGCTCACGTTGACGATAGTGCCGGCATGGGCCGCCTTAAAGTGCGGGTACACGGCGTTCATCATGGTAAAGGTGCCGTTGAGGTTGATGTCGATGGTACGGCGCCACTCGGTGTCATCGATCTCGTCGAACTTCTTGGTGCTGATGACGCCAGCGCAGTTAATCAGGATGTTGGTCTGCGGCAGATCGGTGAAAATCTGCTCGACGGTCTCGCGCGCCTTGGGTGCATCGGCGACATCGAGCTGATAGAACTTGTTGCCCTCGCCAAGCTCGGCCACAGCGGCCTCGCCCTTAGCAGCGTTCCTTGCGATGAGCGCGACGTGTCCGCCGCCCGCAACGATACCCTTGGCAATCTCGAGGCCAATGCCCTGAGTGCCACCGGTAACGATCGCGGTCTTGCCCGTGAAGTCAAATGCCATGACTCCATCCCCCTTTATGTAAGGTGTCTCCTTGCGGGAAGTTGGAGCATCGCACGTGGCGATTATATGAGTCCCAGTCGTCATGGTGGTGACAACCCCTCGCCTAACCGCGTGCATGATAGTTCTTTAAAACGCTTCAGCAATTGAATGATTTTAAGTCTTTATGCGCTCTTTATATTGCCCACTGTATGAGGCCCGCGTATGGGGGTATCATCTTTCACCGAAAATAGTTTCTAGTGTTAGGGGTTTTCGGTGGAAGATACCGATTTCCATGAGCTTGGGAGTCAGCTCCTTACCGAGTTTGGCGGCATTCACCAGCGCGTTTCGCGCTTTGTGGACAAAGCTCTCAGCGGCGAGATGGCTGTCATGCGCGCCCTTATGCTCGCTGGCGGTTCGCTCACGCCGAGCGAACTCGCCGATCGCGCCTGGGTCTCGAACGCCCGCATCGCCAATATCCTACGCGCTCTCGAAGCCAAGGGTTGGGTTGAGCGTGAGCACTCAAAGA
Organism: uncultured Collinsella sp.; assembly: GCA_900547765.1. Taxonomy (GTDB): domain Bacteria; phylum Actinomycetota; class Coriobacteriia; order Coriobacteriales; family Coriobacteriaceae; genus Collinsella. The sequence continues at coordinate 19,343 of URIA01000028.1, forward strand.
CCGACCGTCGTCGCGTACACGTCATAGTGACCGACAAGGGATTCCAGGATCTCGAAATCAAACGCCGGGAATTCGAGGACCGCACCGCGGCTTTCCTCGAGCAGCTCGGCGAAACAGATACCCAAGAGATGGTGCGCCTTCTTAGACGTGCCAACGAAATTATCGACCGCAATCAAGAAAGGAGAGATGCCGAGTGAGGATTCTCAAGCTCTTTAAAAAGCATATCCTGGCACTGTTCACAGCTATCGTACTCATCGTAATCAGCTGCAACGCCGACCTGGCACTGCCTACCTATATGAGCGATATCGTCGACGTGGGCGTGCAGCAAGGCGGTATCGCCTCGCCCGTACCCGACACCATCCGCGCCGAATCGCTCGACGACCTCGAACTCTTTATGAGCGCCAAGGACGCCAAGGCTGTGGAGGCCGTGTTTAGCAAGGCTGACAAAAACGGCATTCGAACGTACAAGGGCACCGAGGAGGAGCGCGCCGACGGCGGCAAGATTGCCGACATCATGAGCCTGCCTGAGACCGTCGTCCTTTCGTTCAACCAGGGCATCGATGCCGACTCCATGGGCGACATGATGGGCACGTCCGGTGAGAAAGACAACAGCGGCGCTCAGGCCATGCCCACCCCCGAGCAGATGGCGGCAATGACGCCCGAGCAGCTCGCCGAGATGCAGCAGAAGGCCGCAGCGGCGCAGAGCATGCAAAAGCAGATCGACGCCGACGGCGGCAAGATCACCATGAAGAGCCTGCGCCTAGGCGTTGAAGGCGGTCTTATCGATCAGGGCAAGCTCGTCGAGGGCGCCAACGATATGGCGGACAAAATGGGTTCCATGTCGGGCTCCATCGTGACCCAACGCGCCGTGAGCTATGTACAGGACGAGTACAAGGCACAGGGCATCGACCCCGCCGATGTGCAGAACGCCTACCTGAGCCGCATGGCGACCACTATGTTTGGGCTGTGCCTGGTGTCGCTCGTCGCCACCATCCTGACCGGTGCCGTGGCTTCGCGCACCGCCTGCTCCATCGCCCGCGACCTGCGTCGCGAGACCTTCAACAAGGTTATGCACTTCTCGCCGGCCGAAGTGGGCAAGTTTAGCCAGGCCTCGCTCATTACCCGCTGCACCAACGACATTCAGCAGATCCAGATGGCCGCAACCCTGTTTATCCGCATGTGCCTGATGGCCCCCGTCATGGGCATCGTCGCCGTCATGCGCGTCCTGGCCAACCACACCGGCCTGGAGTGGACCATCGCCGTGGCCATCATCGCCGTCTCGGCCGTCGTCGGCGTGCTTATGGGCCTCACCATGCCCAAGTTCAAAAAGATGCAGAGCTTTGTGGACCGCGTGAACCTTACCGCCCGCGAGCTGCTCGACGGCCTTATGCCCATCCGCTCATTCAACCGCGAGGAGCATGAGCTCGAGCGTTTTGACAAGGCTTCGCTCGACCTGATGACCACGCAGCTCTACACCAACCGCGCTATGAGCTTTATGATGCCGCTCATGATGCTCGTCATGAACTGCATCACCGTGCTCATCGTGTGGTTTGGCGCGCAGGGCGTGTCCGACGGCGTGATGCAGGTCGGCAACATGATGGCGTTTATCTCCTACACCATGCAGATCGTCATGGCGTTTATGATCCTCACCATGGTTTCGGTCATCCTGCCCCGTGCCGAGGTCGCAGCCGAGCGCGTGGAAGAGGTCATCACCTGCCCCACGAGCATCAACGACCCTGCCTCGCCCAAACTGCCCGCAGCCAGCGCGCCGCGCGGTGAGCTCACCTTCCGCGACGTGAGCTTCCAGTATCCCGATGCCCGCGCCGACGTCATCAGCGGCGTAAACTTCACCACGCACGCCGGCCAGATGCTCGGCATTATTGGCTCAACGGGTTCGGGCAAGTCCACGCTTGTACAGTTGATTCCGCGCCTGTACGACGTCACGGGCGGCAGCATTTCGCTCGACGGCATCGACGTGCGCGACATGACCCTCTCTGAGCTGCGCCGCCGCATCGGTTATATTCCGCAGCAGGGTCGTCTGTTCTCGGGTACCGTCGAGAGCAACCTCAAGTTTGCCGGCGACATGGTGAGTGACGAGGATATGCGCCAGGCAGCACGCGTCGCCCAGGCGGAGGACTTTATCGCCGAGCGCGAGGGCGGCTACGACTCCCCCATCAGCCAGGGCGGCTCCAATGTTTCGGGTGGTCAGCGCCAGCGTCTGGCCATCGCCCGCGCGTTGGCCAAAAAGCCCGAGGTCGTGGTGTTCGATGACTCGTTTAGTGCCCTCGACTACAAGACCGACGCGCGCCTACGCGAGGAGCTGGCCAAAAACGTTACCGACGCCGCGCTCGTGGTCGTGGCCCAGCGCATCGCGACCATCATGCACGCCGACCAGATCATCGTGCTCGACGACGGCCACGTAGTGGGCACCGGCACGCACAAGGAGCTGCTGCGCAGCTGCCCGGCGTACCTGGAGATCGCACAGTCGCAGCTTTCCGCCGAGGAGCTGGGGCTTACCCAAGAAGAAATTGCAGCCGTCATGGAAGGAGGCGAGCGCTAATGGCAGACGAGACCAAGACTCAGATTCCCAAGCCCACCCGCCAGCGTGGTCCCATGGGCCGCATGGGCGGCATGCGTCGCGGCGAAAAGGCCAAGGACTTTAAGGGCACCATGAGGCAGCTGCTCGGCTATATCGGCCAGCACAAGATTGCCGTGTTTGCCGCCGTCGCCTTTGCCGTGTGCTCGGTCATCTTTAACATTGTGGGACCCAAGGTGCTCGGCCAGGTTACGACCAAGCTGTTCGAAGGCCTGGTCGCCAAGGTCAACGGCACCGACGACGTTGACTTTGACTGGATCGCCAAGACGCTCGGCTTTTTGCTCTGCCTGTATCTGGCGAGCTCTGTCTGCAGCCTGGTCCAGGGCTGGCTCATGACCGGCGTCACGCAAAAGATCTGCTACCGCATGCGCAAGGAAATCGCCGCCAAGATTGCCGTCGTGCCGATGAGTTACTTCAACGGCCACAGCAAGGGAGACGTGCTCAGCCGCATCACCAACGACGTCGATACGCTGGGTCAGTCGCTCAACCAGAGCGTGACACAGCTCATCACGTCGGTGACGCAGATTATCGGCGTGCTCGTCATGATGCTTTCGATCAGCCTGCCGCTTACCGGCGTCACCGTGCTCACGCTGCCGGCCGCCGCGATTATCCTGACCGTGATGATTCACTTCTCGCAGCCGTACTTCCGCGAGCAACAGCAGGTTCTGGGCGCCGTCAACGGCATTATCGAGGAGGACTTTGCCGGCCAGAACGTCATTCAGGTGTTCGACCGCGCCGAGGCCTCGATTGAAGAGTTCGACCGTCAAAACGACCGTCTCTTTATTAGTGGCTGGCGCTCGCAGTTCCTGTCGGGCCTGATGATGCCGCTTATGAGCTTGGTGGGCAACATGGGCTACGTGGGCGTCGTCGTGGTGGGCGCGCAGCTCGCGCTGACCGGCAATGCCACGCCCGGCGACATCCAGAGCTTTATCCAGTACGTTCGAAACTTTACGCAACCCGTGCAGCAGCTGGGCAACGTGAGCAACACGATGCAGTCGATGGCCGCCGCCACCGAGCGCGTGTTTGAGTTCCTGGCCGCGCCCGAGGAGGAGCAGAAGGCCGACGCGCAGATTCCCGAGAAGCGCCCCGGCCACGTGGTGTTTGACCATGTCAAGTTTGGCTACACGCCCGACAAGACCATCATCCACGACTTTAGCTGCGAGGCGCAGCCCGGCCAGACCATCGCCATCGTCGGCCCCACCGGCGCCGGCAAGACCACGCTCATTAAGCTGCTGCAGCGCTTCTACGACGTGGACGGCGGCTCGCTGCGTGTCGAGGGCGTCGATGTGCGCGACTGGGACCGCGCGGCACTGCGCGGCGAGTTTGCCATGGTGCTGCAGGACACCTGGCTGTTTAACGGCACCATCCGCGAGAACATCCGCTACGGACGCCCCGACGCGAGCGATGCCGAGGTCGAGGCCGCCGCACGCGCCGCACGCTGCGACCACTTTATCCATACGCTCGCCGGCGGTTACGACTTTATGATCAACGAGGAGGGCACTAACCTCTCACAGGGCCAGCGCCAGCTCGTGACCATCGCCCGCGCCATTTTGGCCGACCGCCCGGCACTGATTCTGGACGAGGCGACTTCCAACGTCGATACCCGCACCGAGGAGCTTATTCAGCGCGCCATGGATGCGCTGATGCAGGGCCGTACCAGCTTTGTCATCGCACACCGCCTGTCCACGATCCGCAACGCCGACGTGATCTTGGTGATTCGCGACGGCGATATCGTCGAGAAGGGCACGCACGACGAGTTGCTCGCCCAGGGCGGCTTCTACGCCGACCTGTACAACTCGCAGTTCGACGAAGCGGCGTAAAAACCGGCGGCAAACAACCGCAATGCCAAGAAAACGGGGGCGCAGGACAACCTGCACCCCCGTTTTGTGTCCTTCGAGCCTCGAAACGCCTTCCCTGAGACCTCACTGACGGCGCTTTCCAGACCCCGTGGGCAAAAAAGGGCAAATATGAGTACTGTTACCTTTTTAGTAACAGCCAAAACCGCCTCAAATGCCGCTCCCACGGCTTACACGCGTCCCTAAATTGATCAAACAACACCATAGCGGACTTATATGTGTTTGCGTTAATGAACATATTTTGCTGTTATGTCTATTATTTTGCGAGGCAATATGATACTAAGATAGCAACCGTACTCATATTTGGCATTTTTTGCCCACAGGGTATTTCCTAGGGAACCGACAACAGCCTTAGGGTCCCGCGCGGCGCCGCTCCCTCCCGGCATCCGCCGACGTTTTCCCAGATAAAACCGACCAAAATAAACCTGTCCCTTTTTGGTAGGTTTCGGGGTGACAAGGGGTTGCACTTTAGCGTGCGACAGCGGATAATGCCGAGCATTCGACAATACGCTTATTGCTCTTTCTATAGATTGAGGAGACCCCTATGGCCATGGAATTCAAACGCAGGCTGCCGATCCCCATGGAGATCCGCGAGGAAATGCCACTTTCTGCCGAGCTTACCGCCAAAAAGCAGGCATTTGACGCCGAGGTCGCCAAAGTCTTTACCGGCGAGGACGCACGTAAGGTGCTCATCATCGGCCCGTGCTCTGCCGACCGCGAGGATTCGGTGCTTGAGTACATGAACCGACTGGCCAAGACCGCCGAGGAGGTCAAGGACAAGCTCATCATCATTCCGCGCGTCTACACCAACAAGCCGCGCACCAAGGGCACCGGCTACAAGGGCCTGCTGCACAACCCCAACCCCGAGGCTCCCGACGATCTGCTCGAGGGCGTCAAGGCCATCCGCCATATGCACCTGCGCGTTATTGAGGAAACGGGCTTCTTCACCGCCGACGAGATGCTCTATCCGTCCAACTACCAATACCTCGTCGACCTGCTGAGCTATGTTGCCGTGGGCGCACGCTCGGTCGAAAACCAGGAGCATCGCCTGGTGTCGAGCGGCATTTCGGTACCCGTTGGCATGAAGAATCCCACTGCCGGCTCTACCACCGTTATGCTCAACTCCATTTACGCCGCGCAGGCGCACCAGAGCTTCATCTTCCGCAACTGGGAGGTCGAGTGCGACGGCAATCCGCTCGCGCACGCCGTTATGCGTGGCTACATCGGTCTCGATGGGCGCACCTACCCCAACTACCACTACGAGCACCTGGAGCGCCTGGCCGAGCGCTATACCGAGCATGCCGGCTATGCCAATCCGGCAGCGATCATCGACTGCAACCATGACAACTCGGGCAAGCGTCCGCTGGAGCAGTATCGCATTTGCAAGGAAGTGCTCGACAGCTGCCGCCGCAACGAGTCCATCTCCAAGCTGGTCAAGGGTTTTATGATCGAGTCTTACCTGGAGGACGGCAACCAGCCGGTCGACGGCGGCGTCTTTGGCAAGTCGATCACCGATCCGTGCCTGGGCTGGGAAAAGACCGACTACCTCATCCACGAGATCGCGGAACGTATTTAGTTACGCGGTTTTACCAAACCGCGTAACGGCTCGACGCTGCAAACCCGCCAGAACGGCAATCTGCCTTTCAGCTTCGACGGCATGACCAGAAGGTCAATGCCGCCTCGTTTCAAGGCACCTTGCTCGCTCTGGCGGGTTTTCGCTGACGTTTTTTCGACCTGCATTGTTGCCAAGGTTGGCACCAATGACTAATGCGGTAACTAGCTACGTCGGTCCGCTTGACCGGCTGGGTTTCCGAGGTGCCCCAGGTCGCCGCGAGAGAGGAGCGAAGCGTACTTTGGTACGCGAGCGACGGTTTGAGCGGCGAGATGGGGTGCCTCGGGAAGCCGGACGATTAAGCGGACGGTTCCTGCTGCGTAATGCAGTGGATATTTCCACCACCGAAGACGACCTGCTCGGACTGAACGCCGACGCACTTGTAGACGCCCTCGCCCCAGACCTCGTCGTAGATCTTCTGGAGCGTGTCAACGGCAAGCTGATCGTTCTCGTCGCCGTACTGCGGGACGATAACGCCGTGGTTGGTGACCAGGTAGTTCATGTAGGAGGCGATCAGCGGCTCGTCGGCAACGCGCGGCTCGGCGTTCTCGTCGGCGTCGATGGTGTCGCAGGAAGCCTGGTCCATGAACAGCGGGTTCACAGGCATGCAGAGCTTGTAGACCTTCATCTTGCGGCCCTTGGCGTCAACGGCGTTGGAGAGGGTCTCGTAGACAGCGTGGCACTGCTCGTAGAACGGATACTCGGGATCGTCGGTCCAGATGCAAGCCATGACGCCCGGAGCGATGAACGTAGCGACGTCATCGATGTGGCCGTTGGTCTCCTCGGGGTCGATGCCCTCCTTGACCCAGATGACCTTCTCGACACCCAGGTAATCCTTGAGGTGCTCGTCCATATAGGCGCGAAGTTCCTCGCTCCAGGGCTCAAACTTCCTCTTAAACTTGGGCCAGATGGACTCGGGATCCTCTTCCTCCTCCAGAACCGCAGAGCAGGTGCGGCCTGGGGAAAGCAGGCACTGGTCGGTCACGACCACAGTGCCTTCGCCGTCGACGGTAATGGAACCGCCCTCGAGGATCATGTCATCGGGACGATAGCGACGGCAGCCGGAAAGCTCAGCCATCTTAAGGGCAATCTGTTCGTCCTTGTCCCACGGGAAATAGAGGCCGTCGACGAGACCGCCGTAGGCGTTGAAGTGCCAGTGGTTGGCGCGCTTATCGCCCTTGCCGTTGATAACAAAAGTGGCAGCGGTGTCGCGGAACCAAGCGTCGTCGGTGGTCATCTCGATAACGGTGACGTTCTCGTCTTCCTCAAAGGCGGCCTTGCAGTTGGCGTAGTCGGCCTGGTTGGCGCACATGGTGACCGGGGTGAACTCGGCGATGGCGCGAGCGATGGCGGCATACTGCTTCTGAGCCGGCTTGGCACCATGGGCCCAGGTATCGGTGCGATGGGGCCAGCCCATCCACACGCGATCCTGTGGGGCGAACTCAGCAGGCATAAAAAAGCCATCGGCCTTAGGGGTGGACTCGGACTCGGTGATCGTACGCATAAGATTTCCTCCAAATCGAACGATCGCTTGCTGCGGGCGGGTTACCCTCAGCCTAAAACCAAGAGATGGTAGGCGCCCGTTCCCCGGCAAAGGTCGGGACGCCTGGCACCGGTTTTCATGGATGTCGCACCGGCAAGCGACGACGTAACCCGGTGCGCGGAGACAAAACGCACGAAGGATACGGAAGAGAGATTGGGGCGGGCGGTGGTTACCGGAGCAACAGCTCACACCCACCTCAGAGAAAGGTTAGCAAACCTGTTGCTTGGGCACGCCTCCGAAGAGGCTAGAGTGTCCCGAGTCGGGAGCGACAAGCCCGACGAAGCGTACGTTGGCACGCGAGGAAGGTTGGAGCCCCGAATCCGGGTGCTCTAGTCCTCCTCGGACTCCTCAGCAAGGCGCTGAGCAGCCAGCTCGGGAGTAAGACCCTTGTACTCGGTCTCGCGGCCCTTAGCACTGACGACGCGGACAACCTCGCCAATAAGCAAGAGCACGATGAAGATGACGATCATCGGGACCTTATCGCCAATCTCATCGACAGAGAACGGAATCAGCGTTGCAACGATAGCCAGAATCAGCTCGATGCAGGGAATAGCCAGCATGACCTTCATCATGGCGCCCTTAAACGGGAACGTAAAGATACGCTCACGGTTGGGGTCGTTCTTACGAAGGTTGAGGAATGCCGGGAACATCGGGATGTAGGTCAGCAGCAGGAAGACAACGGAGGTACCGAAGAGCATCCAGAAGACACCGTTGGAGATGGCGTCGATGGGAACCAGCTGCAGGCACAGCACCAGGGAGGCAACGATTGCGTTGACCAGGTTGGCGCCGTTGGGCATGTCGTCATCCGAGATCATCGAGGCGAAGACCTTGGGCATGTTGCCATGCTCGGCAGCATAGCGAGCAACGGAGTTGACGCCGAAGGACCAGGCAGCCATGTTGGCGAACAGCGTGATCAGGAAGGCGATGCAGATGACCTTAAAGATCATGGAATCGCCCACAATAGTCTGGACAGCGTAAATCATGCCGTAGTCGGGATCGATGGAATCGGCCGACACAGCAGCGCCGATGCCAAAGCCAGCGAACAGATAGATCACGGCGATGGACAGGCCGCCGACGATGATAGCCTTGGGGATATCGCGAGCGGGATCGGCCATATCGTCGGTCATGGTGCAGATGACCTCGAAGCCCATGAAGTTAAAGATGATGATCGACAGGTAGCCAAGCGCGTTGGTGTTGGTGAGCTCGGGCAAGAAGGTGGCAGCGGACATATCGTTCGCAAAGCCGTTCTCTATGGCGTACCAGATGCCCAAAGCGCCGACGATAACGGCAACGGCAACCTTGATGATGGCGCCGCCGTTCAGGACCCACTCGGAGTCGGCAGCCTTGGAGCGACCCATAAGATAGACGATCCACACAAAGGCAAGGTCGATACCAATCTTGGCAATCAGATTGAACTCGACGCCAAAGACCATACCCAAAATGTCAGGGAACATGGTGGCCAGCGAGGCAATCCACAGCGGGTAGTTAACCCAGTAGTAGTACGAAATGCGGGCACCCCACTTGTCGCCCAGACCATCGCGTACCCAGTCGTAAATGCCACCCTCGCCGTCATAGGTAGTGCCGAGCTCGGCAACGACCATGCCATAAGGGAGCAGGAAGGTCAGAATCAGGAAGATCCACCAGAAGAACTGCTGGTTGCCAATGGCAGCAGCAGGTGCGGCGGCCTCGCAAACGAAGACGACGCAGATGATGGTCGAGATGACCGTCAAGAAGGAAAGCTTTTTCTTTCCGTCGCTCATGATGAGCTCCTTCGCTCAGTCTTGGACAAATCGAGGTCCTTAAGATATTAAGGCAATTGCCGGGCCTCGGTGAGCGGGCGACAGGAGACGAGCATCCGCCGCCCGCAAGCGTGCTTCTACGATGAAGTTACGCGGTTTTACCAAACCGCGTAACGGCTCGACGCTGCAAACGCCCCTAAGCGGCAATCTGACGTTCAATCGTCGGTCGCGTAC
>URIA01000029.1 GCA_900547765.1 uncultured Collinsella sp.
CCACGCCCGCCACGATAGCCGCCACGACGCTCCTCGCGGGTATCGTCGTAGTTGCGCCAGTCATCGCGACGATCGCGGCTGGCACGCGGATCACGACGATCGCGCGACTCATTCGAACGACCGGCGCCGCTGCGGCCACCGTTGCCACGAGCGCCCTCGCGACGCTCACCACCGCGGCCGCCCTCGCGGCCTCCGCGCTCGTCAAAGCGCTTGCCGCCACGGGACTCGCCGCCGCGGGTGCTACGCTCACCACGGCCTTCGCCGCCACGGCGCTCATTGCGCCCGCCGCGCTCGCCATCGCGACCGGAACGACGACGGTCGCCCGCACCGCGTTTGCCGCCACGCGAACCGCGGCCCTCATCCTCGCGCTCGACACGGCGACGACCTCCACGGTCCTCGTCCTCACGACGACGGCGGTGTGCCTCGCCCTGGAACTGCTTGGCACGGCGCTCGGCACGGTTGCCGCGCGGGCCCTGCTCAACAGCACCAGCGCGCTCCTCGGCAGCCACCTCGCGAGCCACGCTCTCCACAGCCTCGTCCACGCGAGCCTGAACGCCCTCGCGCACGCGGGTCTTGCCGCCGCGCTTAGGACGGCTCGGACGCTCGCCGTCGCCGCGACGCTCGTCACGACCGCGGTTGGAACGACCGGCCACATCACCGTAATCGTCGCCGTTGCGCTTGCCGTCGCGACGCGCCTGCTCAAGCTTCTTCTTGCTCTTGGACTTGCCTCGCTTGGTCTTCTTCTTCACCTTAAAGGCCGCAGGGTCGCGCTCGGGATCAACCGCGGGCGGATTGGGGCCCACGTGCAGGTCGCCGGCCTCGTAGATGTCGGCGGTCTTGTCCATGAGTTTCTCGATCTCGTAGAACTCGTCCACGTCCTGCTCGGTCACAAACGTAATGGCCCAGCCCAGCTCGCCGGCGCGGCCCGTACGGCCAATGCGGTGGATATAGTCAGTCGGCTCGGCCGGCACGTCAAAATTCACAACGTAGCGCACGTCGCTAATGTCGATGCCGCGGGCGAGCACGTCGGTTGCCACCAGCACGTCGACGGTGCCGTCGCGGAAGGCCGAAAGGGCACGCTCGCGCTGGGCCTGGCTGCGGTTGCCGTGAATCGCGGCGGCCTTGATGCCCTTACGCTCCAGACGACGGCAGCAGCTGTCGGCGCGATGCTTGGTACGCATAAAGACGATGGTGCGCTCCGGACCCTCCTTCTTGAGGAACTCGGGCAGCAAGTTGTTCTTGGCCTCGATGGACACCGGGAACACAAACTGGTCGACGGTGTCGGCGGTCGATGTGGCGGGCGCGATCTCCACGCGGGCCGGGTCGCTCACCAGGTCGGTGATCTCACCCACGGCCTCCTCGTCGAGCGTCGCCGAGAACAGCAGCGTCTGGCGCTCGGCCGGCGTCTCGCGCACAATGCGGCGGACGGCGGGCAAAAAGCCCATGTCGAGCATGCGGTCGGCCTCGTCGAGCACCAGGACCTTGACCTCGTCCAGGTGGCAAGCGCCCTGCTCGATCAGATCGACCAGACGGCCCGGCGTGGCAACCAGGATATCGCAACCGTACTTAAGTGCCGCGGTCTGCGGCTTGTAGCTCACGCCGCCCACGACAGTCACGGCAACGTGGCCCGTGACGTCGGCGATTTTGCTCGCGACCTCGTCGATCTGCTGGGCAAGCTCGCGCGTAGGGGTGATGACGAGCATCACGGGGCCACGGCCGTTGCCCTCGGGCTTCTTGGCACCGCGACGGCGGTTGCGGCCGCCGCGCTCACGCACGGGTTTGGGCGGAGCGATGTGCTCCAGATTGTTCATGGTCGGCAGCAAAAAGGCGGCCGTCTTGCCGGTGCCGGTCTGAGCGGCGGCAAGCAGGTCGCGGCCTTCGAGCACCACAGGGATCGAGCCGGCCTGCACGGGCGTCGGCGCCGTGTAGCCCAGGTTCTCGATGGCACGAAGCATCTCGTCGGAAAGGCCCAGCTCGTCAAAGGCGGGCAGGCTCTCGGTAGCGGACTCGACGGCCCGGGCAGCATTGGCCTCATCGGCGGCATCGAAGGCAGCCTGGGTCATGGCCTCACGGGTCTCGTCCAGGATCTCGGCGTCGGTGACGTCGGATACAGAATTACGCATATGTTGTTGTTCCTTATCTGCACGCGCAATGGGCACGGCATGCGGCCGCGCGGGCGTGCTTGGTAGTGCGCTAATACATACAAAAACGGGTGCGCACAGAGAGGACGTTGCTCAGCACGCTGGCGATCGCTTTGGCAGCCCTATCACGCGCCGTCCAGACGCAGCAGCTCTAAGCGATGGAGCAGATTCGCCGCTGGTTAGTATACCCGTGCATCGCATGCCCCCACGTAAACCACAGATGACGAAGCGAACGGGGCGGGCTCGAGGTGGGCCCGGCCGATTGTCTCAATCTGTAACATCTACAGGGCAAATCTTCCTCTACGTGTTACAGATCGAGACAAACGGTCGACACGGTTCACAAACGTCTCAATCTGTAACAGTTACCGAGTAAAATCGGTCCTTATTGTTATAGATCAAGACAGAGGGGGATTTCCGTCCAGTCCAGACCAAATCTCTCGGTCTTCCTGCAATTTCGAACATGTGGCCTATAATGTTGCTTTGGTTACGCTACATATTGCGCAGCCATTTAATACGTCGCCCACCGGGGGCCATTAATTCCTATCGCCTTATTGGCTAGGAAGCAATCAAAGGAGGTATCCGTGGCAGCAGAGACACCTTGCTCGGTCCTCTATAACGATATTCGCTCGTTCGGCGGTCTTAGACATCTCGAGATCGCCCGAATGCTCATCAATGGAAACTCTTATCTCGGCAGTACCCTGCTCGAGAAATGCTCTTCCAACCGCTCGTATCTCACCCGTTACATCGTCCATCGCGAGCCTGACCAGTGCGCGCCCGCCATCTACAGCGACTTTGCCGTCACCACGCTCAATCTTTCCGCGGCAATCTGCAGCAAGCTCGGCGGCGGCGAGTCCGCCTATCAGGCAATCGCCGAGCACTATCGCGGCCCGGCCGCCAACGAAATGATGTCGGCTCTCGCCAGCTACAAGTTGGACAGCCGCCTCTACGCCAATGCCTTGGGGCGTATCAACAGCTCCGATGACCATAGCCCCCGCGAAAAGAGCACGCTCTTCCTGATGCTATTTGTCGCGACGGGCGCACTTGCCGATCCCGTTCAAGGCGTGGCCACCGTCGAGCGCTTTTGCGACAGCAAGACGGGCGGGCACTTTGGCACCACCGAAACTACCGTCGGACGTGGCTTTATGGGCAGCCTGGAGCAGCCACGCACCGTCGCCCCCAACCTCGGTCTGCTCAGGACACATGCCGACAACTGCGTCGACATGCAAATCCATCCCCTCACACGCGATCCGCGCGGCACCGTGATTGGTTCTTTGCCCAAAACCTCGCCCAGCATCACCGATGTGGGCGCCGACGCATCGCGCGAGCATCTTCGCATTTGGCTTGAGGGTGAGCACTGGTACGCCCAGGGCCTTGGATCGACCAACGGCACAGTGCTCGAATCGGGCGCGGGCGACGGCGATATCGTAATCGAGCCGCCCCGCGACCAACGCGAGCCCGGCAAGATCTATCCCCCGGTGGAAATCGAAAACAGCGACAGGCTCCATCTGGGTCTCTACACGACATTCCTTGTCATTGTGGATTAGCGCGGGCGGTGATCGAAAGACGGTCACCGCCCGTCTTTCGTCTTCTACCTTCTGCGTCGTAACCGACAATACTCAGCGGTATACGTGGGCAGTGCGGCTATCATGGTACTTTACCGATATCCGCACTGCCCGCGTATACGCGCGGCAACCCATGCCAGACAAAGGAACGCCATGGATACTACCGATAGCGCCTATGGCGACAAACTCATCCGTCTCGACACGTTCGATACCGCCGTGGCAGTCGACCCCAGTGCCGAGGACGACGCCAAACGCCGGTTTATGACGCTTATTCTTCAGACGGCATACCGCGACGGCGGCAATATCGGGCACGTGCTGCGCGCAACCAACACGAGCGGCGAGGTCTTTGCCGTCAAGCTGCTCAAGGACAACGCCATCCTTTCCGACCAGACGCCCGACCGCTCCGCCGAGCAATCAGCCGCGCATCTGGCCAACACTGCCGCGCTGTTCGAGGAATACCGTCATCTGTGTACCGTCTCGCACCTGCGCGGATTTCCGCGCGTCTATGGCTACGGATCGTGCGAGGACGACCCGCTTATCCTCATGGAGTGGGTCGAGGGCACCTCGCTCAAACAGGCGCTGCCCTTGCTTCCGCACGACGCCTCGGGTGGGCTGACCACCCAGATGGTCGCCGCCGTCGGAAACGCCGTGCTTCGCGCGCTCTTGATGACCCAAGGCCTCGTGAATCCGGTCATCCATCGCGACCTGTCGCCTGCCAATATCATGTTCCGCACCACCAGCCGAACGCTCGAGCAGCAGATTGCCGATTGCTCCTTTGACCCCTGCCTCATCGACATGGGCTCCGCGACCATGGCACTCGGCGACGACACAATCACCCGACGTGCCGACATTTGGCGTTTTGCCACACCCGCATATGCCGCGCCCGAAATGCTCACGCAGGATATCGAAGGCATCGCGGCCCTTCGCCGCTCGCCCGTGATCGACGTCTATGCGCTTTCGAGCATTCTGTACCAGCTCTACAGCGGTCGCAAGCCGTTCGATGTCGAGTCGACGGGTGCCGCGGCGACCGGCTCGTTCTACCTCATAAAGACCAAGACCAAACCGGCGCCGCTCGAGCCGCGCTGCGAGGGCGACAAAGCGCTTGTCCAGATCATCATGAAAGGCATTTCGGTCGAACAGGGCGATCGCCCTACCGAGCAGCAGATGCTCGAGGTGCTCTCGACATACCTCCCCGCTGCAGAATCTGAGGACCGCGAGGGTGCAGGAGACGAGGCCGCAATTGATATCGATTCTGGCACGCACCTTAAGGTCGACGTCGCCGGCGAGCGCGCGCGAGAGATCTTGGAGCAGGCCCGGCACGACGCCATGACCCGCCGTCGCTTTATTATCGGCGGCGTCGTTGCGGTCGTTGCGGGGCTCGGCGTCGTTGGCGCGGCAACCCATGGCTTTGGCATCCCCGACTACCTGGACGGCATCCGCGGTTCGCTTGACGACTACACTTGGGACCAGCTGCAGGAGATTTCGCTCAAGATTAAGGCCGCCAAGACCCGTAGCGAGGCACGCGAGATTGCCAAGCGCTACCACCTGCTCGACGCTGATGGGCATATCCCCTATCCGTGCACCAAGCGTGTCACGCTCACCAACGGACTGCAGGTTGGCGCGCAGCTTGTGGGCATCCGCCACGATGAGCTTCTGGACGGGACGGGCAAGGCCGGGCTGACGTTTATGTTCGACGCGGGTATTGCCGAGCGCAACGCTGCGGCTGAACCGTCGAGCGCCGGCTGGGCAGATTGCGAGCTGCGGGGATGGCTCAACGGCGACGGCCTTAAGCTGCTACCCAACGAGTTGCGCGCGCTCATTAAAGGGGTCAAGAAGGTCTCGAACAATGTGGGCGCCGCCAACAGTGCATCGTGTCTGAGCGAGTTGCCCGCAACCCTTTGGCTGCCCGCCATGGTCGAGCTGTGCGGTACGCAACCGCCCGATTCGTTTGCCGAGGACTATCACTACCTGGCAGACATCTACAACGGCGAGGGCAAGGAGTATCAGCTCTTCCGCGAGCTCAAGGTGAGCCCGTATTCCACGAACGAGACGATGGTCCGCCAGTGGAAGGGCAAGGACACCTGTTGGTGGGAGCGCACGGTGAGCCCTGACACATCGGAGAGTGGAGGCACACTCTATTTGAATCGCGTGGGGCACGACGGCGACGTCTTTACGTACGCAACGCCTGCGGAAAAGCCAAACAAGCTAACCTGTGTGATCCCCGGGTTCTGCATCTAGGCGGCGGGCGTCTTGCCGTGACGGGACCCCCTCCCCGGCAATTGTCTTGATCTGTAACACTAGCTCGGCAGATACAGGTCTAGATGTTACAGAACGAGACAAACCCCCGCCCCGCGAGACAACATCTCAATCTGTAACAGTAAGGGGTTAAAAACCTCTCTAGATGTTACAGATCAAGACATTTGAGTTGACCGCGGACAGTCTGTCTCGATCTGTAACATCTAGCAGGCAAAACGGTCCCCAGATGTTACAGATTGAGACATTAGACTGGCTACGGTCCGCCGAACTGGCTGTCACCTCGACCAATAATAGAATGTCATACATTTTCATCTCCATTAGACACCCCCAGGGGGTATGGGTGTATAGTATCGGTTGGTTAACATTTCCGACACTACGTCACAGAAAGGAGAAGCCATGGCTCAAGATAAATTCGATGTGGGCGGCATGACGTGCGCCGCTTGCCAGGCGCACGTAGACCGCGCCGTGAGCAAGCTCGACGGCGTCGAGAGCGTCGCGGTCAATCTGCTCGCCGGCTCCATGATGGTCGACTATGACCCCGCGCAGGTCACCCCCGACGACATCTGCACCGCCGTCGATCGCGCTGGCTACTCGGCCTCACCCGTCAGCACGGGCACCGACGCCGCCCAAAGCGGCAGTACGCAAGCCAGGTCCGGCGCCGCCCATATGGAGTCGCCCACCAAAAAACTGGAGGCCGCCGCCTCTGCCATGCGCACTCGTCTCATCGTCTCGATCGTATTCCTCATCCCACTGTTCTACATAGGCATGGGGCACATGCTTGGCTGGCCGCTGCCCGGCGTCTTCACCGACCATACCCACAGCATGACGCTCGCCCTCACCGAGCTCGTCCTGCTTATCCCCATCGTCTATGTCAACGACGCGTACTTTATCAACGGGTTTAAATCGCTCGCGCACGGCGCGCCCACCATGGACGCCCTTATTGCCGTGGGCGCCACCGCTTCCGTCGCCTGGTCGTTCTATGCCATGTTTATCATGGCCGACCAGCTGGCCGCCGGGCAAATCCACGAGGCCATGATGACGAGCATGGGCAACCTGTATTTTGAGAGTGCGGGCACGATCCTGTCGCTCGTCACCGTGGGCAAATACCTCGAGACACGCAGCAAATCCAAGACCGGCGGCGCCATCGAGGCGCTCATCGACCTGGCGCCCAAGAGCGCGACCGTCGTGGCAGAGGACGGCACCGAGACCACCGTCGACGTCGACAGCATCCTTCCCGGCCAGGTCCTGCGCGTACGCCCCGGAGAGTCCATCCCCGTCGATGGCGTGGTGCTCGAGGGCAGCTCGGCCGTGGACGAGAGTGCGCTCACCGGCGAGTCCATCCCCGTGGAAAAGACCGCCGGCGACACTGTCAACGCGGCCACGGTCAACCGCACGGGCTCGTTTACCTTCCGCGCCACGCGTGTGGGCGCCGACACGTCGCTCGCCAAGATTATCCAGCTCGTCGAGGACGCCAACGCCACCAAGGCGCCCATCGCCCGCATGGCCGACAAGGTCGCCGGCGTGTTTGTGCCCGTGGTGTTCGTGATCTCGGCCGCGACCTTCGTGGTGTGGATGGCACTGACCGGAAGCATCAACGAAGCGCTTACCTCCGCCGTCGCCGTGCTGGTGATCAGCTGCCCGTGCGCGCTGGGTCTGGCCACGCCCGTCGCCATTATGGTTGGCACCGGCAAGGGCGCCGAGATGGGCATTCTGTTTAAGAGCGCCGAGGCGCTGGAGAACCTGCGCAGCGTGGGCACCGTGGTGCTCGATAAGACGGGCACCGTCACCCGCGGCAAGCCGGCTGTAACCGACATTGAGGTGGCCACGCGCGCCGACGGCTCGCCCGCCATGAGCGAAAAGGCGCTGCTCAAGCTGGCCGCCGCGCTGGAGCGCTCGAGCGAGCACCCGCTGGCCGAGGCGATTATGGCCGAGTGCGAGGCGCGCGGAATTGTCGCGCGCATGGTCGAGGACTTTGCCGCCGCGCCCGGACGAGGCGTTACGGCACGCGAGGGGCAGAATGTCATCGCAGCCGGCAACGTGCGCCTGATGGACGAGTTGGGCGTTACCGTGCCCGCGGGTCTTGCCGAGCAATTTGCCGCCGAGGGCAAGACACCGCTGTTCTTTGCCAAGAACGGCGAGCTTGTCGGTATCATCGCCGTGGCTGACGAGGTCAAAGAAACGAGTGCCGAGGCCATCGCCGCGCTCCACAAGCTCGGCGTCGACGTGCGCATGCTCACCGGCGACAACCGCGTGACGGCCGAGGCCATCGCCCGCCGCGTGGGGCTGAGCAGCGAGCAGGTCATCGCCGACGTCCTCCCCGCCGACAAGGAGCGCCACGTGCGCGGGCTGCAGGATGCGGGCAGCAAGGTCGCCATGGTGGGCGACGGCATCAACGACTCCCCCGCCCTGGCGCGCGCCGACGTGGGCCTTGCGATCGGCACCGGCGCCGACATCGCCAAGGAGGGCGCCGACGTGGTACTCATGCGCAGCGACCTCATGGATGTTGCGCGCGCCATCGAGCTTTCGCGCGCCACGATCCGCAACATCAAGCAGGACCTGTTCTGGGCGCTGTTCTACAACGGCATCGGCATTCCGCTCGCCGCAGGCGTGTTCTTCCCCCTCACCGATTGGCAACTCTCGCCGATGTTCGGCGCCGCGGCCATGAGCCTGTCGAGCGTGTGCGTCGTAAGCAATGCGCTGCGCCTGCGAACCTTTAAGCCTAAAGTGGCAAAATAGGCTCACTATTACGTCCATTTAGAACGGGTTTTCCAGGTGCCAGAGATTGACCTGAAAGAGGAGCGACGCGTACTTTGGTACGCGAGCGACGGCTTGAAGGTCAAGGTCGGGTGCCTGGGAAAGCCGACACAACAGAGAGGAATATCCATGCGTTTCACAATTAAGACTTCCGGCCTTATGTGCGGCCACTGCGACGCCACCGTCGAGACGGCGTTGCTCAACGTGGCCGGCGTGACCGACGCCGACGCCGATCACGAGACCCAGACCGTCCAGGTGGAGTGCGCCGACACCGTGACCGCCGAGCAGCTCGCAGCCGCTGTCGAAGCCGCGGGCGAGAAGTTCCATGCCCTGTCCGTAACCGCCGCGTAACGACCCACGCGCACCCCGACCAGAAACGAGGACCCGCCATGATGGCAGACCATAAATCGGTGACTCGCATGCTCAAGACGGCACGCGGTCAGATCGACGGCATCCTGCGGATGGTCGAGGAGGACCGCTACTGCGTCGATATTTCCACGCAGCTCATGGCCACACAGGCGCTCCTTGCGCGCATTAATGCCGACGTACTCAAGGCACATATCGAGGGCTGCGTGACTTCGGCAATCGAATCGGGCGACGAAGACCTCAAGGCCGCCAAGCTCGCCGAGATCGAGCGCGTCGTCGACAAGCTCTCCAAGTAATTGGGGCATTGGGGACAGACTTCTTTGCACCATCTTGGTGTATCGGGGATAGGTACGTTTGCACCACCTTGGTGCAGATTGACCTGTCCCCCTTGCTCTAAATCGGGTATAAAGGCGTGCAGCATATCGAACGAAAGGCAATTTGCATGAATGACTTTATGAAGGGCCGCAATGGTGCCGATGAACTCACCATCGTGATGGGTTTTGCCGGCATTGTCATCGCGATGATCGGATCGATAGCCCACATCCAGTGGCTCAGCTGGATTGCCATCGCCGTAATCGTGATTGGCGTGCTGCGCGGCCTGTCCAAAAACATCGATGCGCGTCGCAAGGAAAACGCTGCCTTTGTCGCCGCGACCGCGAACGTCCCCGGCTTGGGCAAGTTTGTCGCCAGCTTGGGCGGCGGCGCTGCAGCGGCCAGCACCTCGCGCGCGGCTGGAACGAGCAAGGAAGACTTTGAGCGCGCCAAGCGCACGGCCAAGAAGATGTGGAAGGGACGCAAGACCACGGCATACCTCAAGTGCCCCAACTGCGGCCAGATGCTCTCCGTCCCCAAGGGCAAAGGCAAGATCCGCGTCACCTGCCCCAAGTGCCACGCCAAGATGGAAACCCGCTCCTAGCGCCCGCACGCGGGACAAATTAATCAGGTTTGTTTGTCCCAAATCTTAAGTATTTGTTCGATAAAAAAGCCGAGGCCTCGTGTTGAGACCTCGGCTTTTTGTATGTGGCAACGGAGCTACACCTTTGTCACACCTATGCCACACCGTCGCGGGCGAGCTCCTCGGCCAGCGCCTCGGCCGGCATGGCCATAATCGCGTCGAGCTCGGCGTCCACCTCGGGAATACGCTTTACCTTGAGCTTGCGTACCAGATCACCGCGACACATCACATGTATCGGCTCACGCAGAGCGCACAGGTCATCGAGCGGATTCTTGCGCGTCACCAGAATATCGGCGGCCTTGCCGCACTCGATCGCACCGGTCTCGCCGCCCAGCCCCAGGAGCTCGGCATTGACCTGCGTAGCCGTATGCAGCGCGAAGGCGTTGCTCACGCCGACATACTTGGCAAAATAGGCCACCTCACGCCACATGTCGTACTGCGTCACGAACGGGCAGCTCGAATCTGTGCCAAGGCCCACCTTAACGCCAGCTTCCAGCGCCGCACGAGCACTCTCGATAATGCCCGAGCACACGATGTCGCCGTTCTTCTTTTGCGTATCGGTCGAATGGGTCTTTTCCGGGTCGAGCAATACAAACGGTAGCGCCGGGCTGATCGTGCAGGTAACGCTGGGCGCACGTCCCTCGAGCTGCGTGCCCGCGGCGCCACGGTACAGCTCCAGGATCTCGGGCGTCATCGGGGCACCGTGCTCGATCGTATCGACGCCGGCCTCAAGCGCGGCCTTCACGCCCTCGGTACTCTCGACATGGGCCATAACCGGCAGGCCCACCTCGTGCGCCGCCTTGCACGCCGCCGCGGCAACCTCCACCGGCATACGCAGCACGCCCGGCTCGCCCACCTCGGTCGCATCGAACACACCGCCCGTTACGAACAGCTTAATGACGTCGGCGCCGCGCGCATACAGGTCTCGCACCTGCTCGGCTGCCTCGACGGGGCTGTTGGCCACCTGGGCGAACAAGCCCGCGCCATGGCCGCCCGGCACCGTGACGCCCGTTCCCGGCGCCACCAGGCGCGGACCCTGATACTTGCCGGCGTCGATAGCGTCGCGCACGGCAATGTCGGCAAACAACGGGTCGCCCGCGCCGCGCACCGTGGTCACGCCGCTTGCCAGCTGCTGCTGGGCACTGCCCTTGAGGATGCGGCAGACGATGGCACGGCCCACGGGATTATCGAGTTTCTTCATCAGCGCTCCCGCATCGCCGGCCGAGACAGGCTTGCCCGAGCCGCACAGGTGCACGTGCATATTGATGAGACCGGGCATGAGATACGCACCACCCAGGTCGATAACCTCGGCACCTGCAGGCGCCTGCGCCACAGCACTCGGCCCCATCCAGGTGATGACGCCGCGCTCAACAGTCACGGCCATATCGGGTTGCGGCTCCATATGTTCCGAACCATCCAGAACGGTCGCATTGATAAACAACGTGGAACGATCGGCAGATGCCATATCGAGCTCCTCCCTCACGATTAACTTGAACATTTGTCCATTATCGCCCAGTCCCGCCGGATTGCCGCAGACGCATCGGTTAACGGAAGGAAGAGGGGATGTGGGGGGGACGGAATACGTTGCAGTCCCACCCCGGCGACACCAGGGAAATGTCTCGATCTGTAACAAGTACAGGGTTATTGGGCCCCTTGATGTTACAGATCAAGACATTCGGTCGACGTTTCGCCGGTTTGTCTCGATCTGTAACAATTACGAGCTCAAACAGCCTCTAACCGTTACAGATCGAGACAAAACCTCTCAGCGCCCATACCACTGGCATCTCCACTCCTCAGCCAATTCAACCTGCCGAGGAATACCCGCCAGCCTCATTTTCTCGACCAGCTTCCCCGGGTCTTTGAGTTCGTTAAACGTAAACCGAAGCACCTTATGCCCGAGCATTGTCAGATGAGATTCCCGCTGACGCTCTGCCACGAATGGGTCAACCGACTCCCGACCCTCGCCGCTCTGCAAGGTGTACTTCCCCTTTCCGTCGAGCTCGCCGATGACACACGTCCCGTCCTCGAGCCGCCAAAAATAGTCGACGCGAAACACCTGGCTCGGATCGAGCGGGTCGCGAAACTCCACCTGCAGCTCCGGAACCGGAAAGCCGTACGCAATAAAGAATGCTCGGAACCGAGACTCGCCGCCGTTTTCAGACAGCCCGTCCGCATACGACGCAATCACCTGTGCCCTGCGAAACCCTCGCCTGCCCTCGCAATCGGCGCGGAGGCGCTCGCACAAATCCCCACGTGATACGCCTTTCGCCCGCAGTGCAGAATCGGCAATCGCCAACCCGTAGGAGAACGGCGCACGCAGTAGGCAATCCTCCACCGTGCGCCAAAACGACGTCACCCGCACGCCATCAACATGCTCGAGTGCGCCCGCCATCTGCGGACGCAACAACCTGCACCCGCCGCTCAACGTCACCGAACAACCCGTCTTAACAAGAAAACGCGACCCAAGCAGATCATTCGGCACCTCCAGACCCCACAAAAGCGCCGCGCCATAGCCCCAAAACGCCCAATCGGGATGAAACTCCGCAAGCCCTTTGATGGTACGCAGCGTTCGCTCCGCCGGCGTCAGTACACCCCAATCATGTTGAAAGCAGAACAAATACGGCTCGGGTTCCGCGATATCGTCGGTTCCAACATGACGCCGCAGCCACATGAGCTCGGCATTGTCATGCGTTGCGAGCAGCGCACCTTGCTCGGTCGCCTCCGTGAGTCGCGCGAGCATCCTATTCCGCGCCAACGTGTTACGAGTCGTATGTTTGTGTTTGAGAACGGTATTAGGCACTTCCATCACCACCACATCGGACAAATGGACCATCGTCACCGTTGCCTCCGCCGACAAACGTCTTGATCTGTAACAAGAAGACCGATTTTTGGACTGTAGATGTTACAGATTGAGACATTCCCCCAGCCAGGTGACAAACGTCTCGATCCGTAACAGTAAGACGTTCTTCAGGCCCCTAAACGTTACAGATTTAGACAAACCAGCGGCGCCCAAGCATTCGTCTCGTTCTGTAACAGGTAGACCGGTTTTTTGTCCCCAAACGTTACAGATCGAGACAAAAAGGCAAAAGGCAGGGCAGGCGACAACTACCCATCCCCTACTCCCACTCTTGCTCGTAAATATTGAGCGACTTTATGTACCGCCCCTGGGCGCCCATGATGTCGCGGACCAGACGCAAGAAGAAGCTGATGCACGAGGTGTCAAAGCCGTCCTGCAGGTCCTCGGGATGCACCGCACCCGGCCCATCGACCGCCGTGTCGTTCAGGTGCGCGATGTCATACAGATAGAGCTGTCCCGCCGTAAGCCAGACATCGTCGACGCAGGCGAGGCGCACCGCAATCGCGCCGTCGCTCCAATGCTCCTTTTGCACGATATGCGGGTCGTAGACATCAAAGCGACGGTCGGCGCGCGTATCCTTCAGCGCAACCATGCCGTTCGCAGGATCCTTGTCCAAAATGCCAAAGCGCGAGAAATACTGCGTGTCGCGTACCTGCTCGAGCCGCTTGAGCGAGGCAGACGAAAGCGATGCCGGCGGCTCGTCAACATACAGCTCGAGCAGCGTCTTGCCATGGCGATAGGGGCGCTCGAAGAGCAGCCAATCGGTAAATGCCATGTTGTAGGCCATGATTTCGTTTTGGGAAGGCTCGGTGCAATAGCCGAGCCACGGGTCGACAATGATCTCGAACTGCTCGCGCGCCGGCTCCAAAAACTGAAACTTCCGCAGCATCCAAAAATGGGCCATGTCGGCAATATCGTTGCCAACGGCTTCGGCCAGATGCGCTCGGTCTAAAACGTGGTCAGTCACGGCATCCTCCTCAAACTGATGAACCTCAATTTGAGCTTACGAGGAGGGTGGGCAGCCACTGTCAGCACGGACAAAATAGGCCTCCGGCTGCAAACCAACTGCTGACCGAACACTTGACGGGATGCTTGACCGAAAATGCGCACCGCAATAAAACCGCAGGTAAACATAGACGGCCAACCCGCCCTTTTGAGCCATATGCCCACAGCCACCACAGAAACAACAGGTGACCACAGCTCAAGAAAACGCCGAATGGACACTCGCGCGTCGACAAACGAGCAAATCGGTCGCAAACCCGCAAGAAGTGTCCCCGAATGCCGACCCAAAAGGAACGTCCCCAGCATGCCGGCACTTGGGGACGTTCCTTATGTGCCGGCCGTTGGGGACAGCCCTTGACGATTCAGCTGTGGACAGCCGCCTTACAGCTCCAGCGCGTCGGCGACTTCGGCAGCGCAGGCCAGGGCATCGGCCACGGCGTTTACCACGAGTGAGCTGCCGTTGCGAGCATCACCCGCCACATACACCGGCGCGGCATCCGCGGCGACGCCGTCGACACGAGCCGCAAGGTGCGAGCCCTCGGCAGCCATCACCGGCAGCGGACGACCAGCGGTGGCAACAGGCACGCCAACGGCGTCGAACACACTGTGCTCCGGGCCCGTGAAGCCGCAGGCGATGAGCACCAGCTGCGCCGGTACCTCGTGCTCGGAGCCCGCGATGCGCTCGGGCTTTCCCGCCGACCAGTCCAGATCGACCACGCGCAGACCCGCAGCCGCGCCCTTCTTGTCCAGCAGCACCTCGAGCGTATCCACGCCCCAGGCACGCATCTCGCCACCCATCGCAGCGATAGCCTCCTGCTGGCCGTAGTCGGTCTTCTTAACGTTGGGCCACTGCGGCCAGGGGTTGCTCGCCGCGCGCTTATCGGGCGCAGCCGGCAAGAACTCAAACTGGCGCACGCTGCGCGCACCCTGACGTACCGCGGTGCCCACGCAGTCGTTACCGGTATCGCCGCCGCCAATGACCACGACGTCCAGGCCGCATGCATCGATGACAGGCTCGCCGCCATCGAGCACCGAGGCGGTCGAAGCCGTCAGGTAGTCCACGGCATACACCACGCCCGGGGCATCAATGTTCGCAGCCGAAAGCCCACGCGGAGCACGAGCGCCGGCAGCCACCACGGCGGCGTCAAAGTCGTCGAGCTTGGCGGTAACCTTGGGATCGCTCACGTCAGCACCCAGCTCGAACACAATGCCCAGCTCGCGCATAAGTGCCACGCGACGCTCGACCACGGACTTCTCGAGCTTCATGTTGGGAATGCCGTACATGAGCAGGCCGCCCGGGCGGTCGTCACGCTCAAACACCGTCACGCGGGCACCGCGACGCGCAAGCTCCCATGCTGCCGCCAGACCAGCAGGACCAGAGCCCACCACGGCAACCGTGGGCGCGCCCTCCCCTGCCGGCTCAAAGCGGCGCGGACCGCCGTTGGCCCACTCATGGTCGCTGATCGCACGCTCGTTGTCATGGATCGTCGTGGGTTGGCCATCGACCGAACCCAGGTTGCACGCGGCCTCGCACAACGCCGGGCACACGCGACTCGTAAACTCGGGCATGGGCGAGGTGAGCGACAGGCGCTCGACAGCCTCATCCCAGCGGCCGCGGTACACCAGCTCATTCCACTCGGGAATCAGGTTGTGCAGCGGGCAGCCGCTCGGGCGTGCCTTGCCAAAGCTCGCGCCCATCTGACAAAACGCCACACCACACATCATGCAGCGGCTCGCCTGGGCACGGCGCGCATCGTCGTCGAGCTCCACGTACAGCGGATCGAAATCGCGGCTGCGCTCCTCCACGGGGCGCAGCTCGTGGGTCACGCGATCGATATCAAGAAAAGCACCGGGCTTACCCATGGCACTTACGCCTCCTTCTTGGTCGAAGCAACAGAGCTGGCGGTGGCGGGCGCAGCGCCAGCGACACCACCCGCCACATCAAAGCGAGCGACATCGGCGGCGTCGGCGCGACCGGTCACAATGTCAAACGCCAGCTCCTCGGCCTGCGCGTGCGTCTTGCCCGCGCCCTCGGCGGCGGCGACAATCGCCAGCACGCGCTCGTACTCGGTCGGGATGACCTTCACAAAATGCTTGCTCATCGAGTCAAAGCTGTAGAGCAGCTTAATGCCGCGCGGGCTCTGCGTTGCGTCCACGTGCTCCTGGATAAGCTTGCGGATCTGCGCCAGCTCGTCGGCCGTCGGGGCCTTGAGCTCAACGCTCTCGTGGTTCACGCGGGCATCGAGCGTGCCGTACTGGTCATAGACATAGGCCACACCGCCCGTCATGCCGGCGGCGAAGTTCTGCCCGACCTCGCCCAAAATGAGCGCCAGACCACCCGTCATGTACTCGCAGCCATGGTTGCCGCAGCCCTCGACCACCACGGTGGCGCCGGAGTTGCGCACGCCAAAGCGCTGACCAGCCAGGCCGTTAATGAAGCCGCGGCCGCTCGTGGCGCCAAAGAACGCAACGTTGCCCACGATGATGTTCTCGTCGAACTTGTAGGTTGCACGCGGGTTGGGGCGCACGGAGACCTCGCCGCCCGAAAGGCCCTTACCAAAGTAGTCGTTGGCGTCGCCGCACACGTTGAGCGTCACGCCGCGCGGTAGGAACGCGCCAAAGCTCTGACCGGCCGAGCCATCGCAATCGATGGTGATGGAGCCGGCAGGCAGGCCTTCGGGATGCGCCTTGGTCACCGCGTTGCCCAAGATGGTGCCCACGCAGCGGTTGACGTTGGCGATATCGGCGCGGAAGCGAATCGGACGCAGGTGTGCACGCGCATCGGCCGTGTAGGGCACAAACAGCGTGGAGTCGAGCGTCTTGTCGAGCTCGCTGTCCGCAGCCATCTGGGGCAGGAAGTGACGGCCGTCGGCGCCCGGAATGTGGGCACCGAACTCGCAGGTCGCGCTCGCCAGGACGGGCGACAGATCGAGCAGGTTTGCCTTGCGGTTGCCCGGCACCTCGATCTGGCGCAGGCACTCGGGATGGCCGACCATCTCGTCGATGGTGCGGAAGCCCAGGCGTGCCATGACCTCGCGCAGCTGCTCGGCCACAAAGAGCATAAAGTGCTCAACGTGCTCGGGCTTGCCGCGGAAGCCGTGACGCAGACGGCAGTTCTGCGTGGCGATGCCGGCCGGACAGGTGTCCTGCTGGCAGTCGCGCTGCATGAGGCAGCCCATGGAGATGAGCGGCATGGTCGCAAAGCCAAACTCCTCGGCACCCAGCAGGCAGGCGACAGCAACATCGGTACCGTCCATGAGCTTGCCGTCGGCCTCGAGCACCACGCGCGAGCGCAGGCCGTTTTGCAGCAGCGTCTGCTGAGCCTCGGCAAGGCCGAGCTCCAGCGGCAGGCCGGCGTGCCAAATGGAATCGCGAGCAGCGGCACCGGAACCGCCGTTGTGGCCACTAATCAAGATCTTGTCGGCAGCACCCTTGGCAACACCGGTAGCGATGGTGCCGACGCCGGCCTCGCTGACCAGCTTGACCGACACGCGTGCGCCGGGGTTGGCGTTCTTAAGGTCAAAGATGAGCTCTGCCAGGTCCTCGATGGAGTAAATATCATGGTGCGGCGGAGGCGAGATCAGGCCGATGCCGGGCGTGGACTGACGGACCTCGGCGATCCAGGGATAGACCTTCTTGCCGGGCAGGTGACCGCCCTCGCCGGGCTTGGCGCCCTGGGCCATCTTGATCTGGATCTCGAAGGCGCTGCACAGATAGCGGCTCGTCACGCCAAAGCGCGCGCTTGCCACCTGCTTGATTGCAGAGTTCTTGGAGTCGCCGTTGGCCAGCGGGGTCTCGCGACGCGGGTCCTCGCCGCCCTCGCCGGAGTTGGAACGGCCGTGCAGGCGGTTCATGGCGATGGCCATGCACTCGTGCGCCTCTTTGCTGATGGAACCGTACGACATGGCGCCGGTGTTAAAGCGGCGGACAATGCTGAGCGCAGGCTCGACCTCGTCGAGCGGCACCGGGGTGCGGCCGCTGTCGTCAAAGTCCAGCAGGTCGCGTAGGCGTACGGCACGGCCGGTGCGGTGCAGGCGGGCGCTGTACTCCTTAAAGGTGTCGTAGCTGTCCTCGCGGCAGGCGGTCTGCAGCAGGTAGACGGTCTGCGGGTCGATAAGGTGATCCTCGCCGCCGAGCGGACGCCACTTGGTCAGACCCAGCGTAGGCAGCTGCTCAGGCGCGGGGCTCTTAAGGATGGCGAGCGCGGCGTCGTAGCGCTCGTTCTGCTCGCGCTCGACGTCCTCGACACCCATGCCGCCCACGCGGCTCACCGTGCCGGCAAAGTACTCGTTGACGAACTCGGTGGTAAAGCCCACGGCCTCGAAGATCTGCGCTGAGTGGTAGCTCTGCACCGTAGAGATGCCCATCTTGGACATGATGGAGACGATACCTGCGGTCGCTGCCTTGTTGTAGTTGTCGATGCCCTGCTCGGCCGTCACGTCCAGGTCGCCGTGTGCCGCCAGATCGCGGATGCACGCATGCGCGTTGTACGGATAGATGCCGCTCGCGGAGTAGCCCACCAGCGCCGCGAAGTCGTGCGGGGACACGGCGTCGCCGCACTCCACCACGATGTCGGCAAAGGTGCGCACGCCGGCGCGGATCAGGTGGTTATGGACGCAGCCCACGGCGAGCAGCGACGGCACGGGCACCTCGCCCGCGGCAGCGCGGTCGCTCAGTACCACGATGTTCACGCCATCGCGGACCGCGGCCTCAACATCCTCGGCAAGTTGCTTGAGCGCCACCTGCAGCGCGCCCTCACCGGCATCACGGCGATACACGGCACGGAAGCGGCGGGTTTTAAAGCCCACGCGGTCGATGGCGCAGATGCAGTCGAACTCCTCCTCGTTGAGCAACGGGCGCTCCAGGCGCACCAGCTGACAGGCCGTGCGGGAATCCTCGAGCAGGTTGCCGTGGTTGCCCAGGTAGAGCGTGGTCGAAGTCACCATGTGCTCGCGCAGGGCATCGATCGGAGGATTCGTGACCTGAGCGAACAGCTGATAGAAGTAGTCAAAGAACGAACGCGTCTTCTTGGACAGGCAAGCCAGCGGCGCGTCGATGCCCATCGAGGCGAGCGGGGCCTTGCCCTGCTGGGCCATAGGACGCACGACCTCGTCGACGTCATCCCAGTGGTAGCCGAGCTTGGCCATGCGCACAGCGGCGGGCACCTCGGCATCCTCGGCGGACGCGGGCGCGGCGGGCTCATCGAGCGCGTCGACGGTCAGCGTCTCCTCGGCAATCCAATCACGGTAGGGCTTTTCCTTGGCGTAACGGGCGCGCAGCTCGTCGTTGTAGATCACGCGGCCGCGGGCAAAGTCGACCTCGAGCATCTGACCCGGTCCCAAGCAGCCGCTCGTCAGGATGTTCTCGGGGCGCACCTCGATGGTGCCCACCTCGCTTGCCAGCATAAAGCGGCCGTCGCGCGTCACGTAGTAGCGAGCCGGGCGCAGGCCGTTACGGTCGAGGGCGGCGCCCAGGGTACGGCCGTCGGTAAAGGCGATAGCGGCAGGACCGTCCCACGGCTCCATGAGCATGGACTGGTAGGCGTCGTAGGCGCGGCGCTCCTCGCTCAGGCTATCGTTGTGGTCCCACGGCTCGGGCAGCAGCATGGACGCGGCACGCGTGAGCGGGCGACCGTTCATGACCAAAAACTCAAGCACGTTGTCCAAAATCGCCGAGTCGGAACCCTCGCGGTTGATGATGGGCATCACGCGCTCAAGATCGTGCTGTAACACGGGGCTGTACAGGTTGGGTTCGCGGGCGCGAATCCAGTTGACGTTGCCCTTAAGGGTGTTGATCTCGCCGTTGTGGATGATAAAGCGGTTGGGATGCGCGCGCTCCCAGCTGGGCGTGGTGTTGGTGGAGTAGCGCGAGTGGACGAGCGCCACCGCCGTCTTGACGGCGGCGTCGTTGAGGTCGATGAAGAAGCGGCGCATCTGTGTGGCGACCAGCATGCCCTTGTACACGATGGTGCGCGAGCTCATGGAGCACACGTAGAAGATCTTGTCGCGCAGGGCAAACTCGGCGTCGGCCTTCTTTTCGATGGTGCGGCGGCACACGTACAGGCGACGCTCGAAGGCATCGCCGGCGGGCGTGTCGTCCGGACGGCCCAGGAAGGCCTGCAGGATAGTGGGCATGCAGGCGCGGGCCGTCTCGCCCAGGTCGTGTGGGTCGACCGGCACCTCGCGCCAAAAGAGCAGCGGCACGCCGGCCTCGGCGCAGCCCTCCTCAAACACGCGGCGGGCGTCCTCTACGCCCTTGTCGTCCTGCGGGAAGAACAGCATGGCCACGCCATAGTCGCCCTCTGCCGGCAGAATCTGGCCGCACTTTTGAGCCTCTTTACGGAAAAAGTGATGCGGAACCTGGAACAGGATGCCAGCGCCATCGCCGGTGTTCTTCTCGAGTCCCGTGCCACCGCGGTGCTCCAAGTTGACCAGAATGGACAGTGCGTCGTCCAGGATCTGGTGATGGCGCTCGCCGTTGATATCGGCAAGCGCGCCGATGCCACATGCATCATGGTCGAATTCGGGGCGATAAAGGCCCTGCTGCTGAGCGGAATCTGCCTGCATCGCGATCCTCCCCTAGTTATTTAGACAGTCAGTTGAATAGGCATACTAGGAGCATCACCGGCCCGTTGTGTTTCCCACCCGTTTCGAAACAATCGCGTAACGCGCGCCGGCCATCAGCGTCTTGCTATCAAACGTGTACGTCAGCCTCCAAACATGTCGAAATTTGACATCTTTGGAGGCTGACGTACACGTTTTAGTGCAGGGACAGCCGGCACATATGCATCCAACCCCTTTGAATTATTCTGGAAACGAGGGCCACGCAGACTTTTGCATGATGCGACTCGACACCGCAGACCTCAAGGGCGGCAACAAGGCGCCCAAGTTCGGCTTGTAAGCTCACCGCTTCAAACATCTCAATCTGTAACAGGAGGAACCGATTTTGGCGCCTAGATGTTACAGATTGAGATTTTCTGCGGGACGGTTTTGGTTTGTCTCGATCTGTAACACGAAGGGCCGGTTTTGGCGGCAAACTGTTACAGATCGAGACATTTCAGCAGCCCCCTTTCAACATCCCATTCAATACAACAATTTTGTTAGTCTTGGTTAACTTTTAAGCTTAAAACGGGTATCCTTTGCGGCGTCAAGCAAACGGCACGCACACCGTGCCAGATCAAGGAGGCCCCTATGGCGCACCGAGCAGACCAGCAGACGATGCAACTTGTCCTTATCCGTCACGGAGAATCCGAGTGGAACAAACTCAACCTGTTCACCGGCTGGACCGACGTAGAACTCACCGACACGGGCCGCGAAGAAGCCGCAGCAGGCGGTCGAGCCCTCAAAGAAGCGGGCTTCGACTTCGACGTCTGCTACACCTCGCGTCTCAAGCGCGCAATTCACACCCTCGACATCGTGCTCGGCCAAATGGATCGCGAGTGGTTGCCCGTCATCAAATCCTGGAAGCTCAACGAGCGCCACTACGGAGCGTTGCAGGGTCTCAACAAGGCCGATGCCGCAGCGGAGCACGGCGACGAGCAGGTGCTCATCTGGCGCCGCTCCTTCGATGTCTGCCCGCCGGCACTCGAGCCGGACGACGCGCGCGACCCCCACGCCCAGGAGCAATACCGCGACATCGCGCCTGACCAGCTGCCCTACACCGAGTGCCTCAAGGACACGATCGCCCGCGCCTGGCCCTATTTTGAGGACGAGATTCGTCCCCAGATGCTCGCCGGCAAACGCGTGCTCATCGCCGCGCACGGCAACTCCCTGCGCTCACTCGTCATGAAGTTCGAACATCTCACACCCGAGGAAATCCTCAAGGTCAACATCCCCACCGGCGTACCGCTCGTCTATACCTTCGACACCGATTTCAACGTTCTCGATAAGCGCTACATCGGTGACCCGGCGACCATCGCCGCCAAGATCGACGCCGTTGCCAATCAGGGCAAGGCGCACAAGTAGCCCCATCTCGAACCATGCGCGCGGCGCCGTACGACCCCGGTGCGACGCCGCGCCGCCCGCACGCAGGAGCCGACCATGCTCAACCATCTCAAACAACACTTTGGCTCGCACCGCACCGGAGGCCATGGCGGTCTGGACATCGCCCGGCACATCGGCCCCGGGCTGCTCGTCACCGTCGGCTTTATCGATCCAGGAAACTGGGCCTCCAACATGGCCGCGGGCTCGCAGTTTGGCTACGCGCTACTGTGGGTGGTCACCCTGTCCACGATCATGCTGATCGTCTTGCAGCACAACGCGGCGCACCTGGGCATCGCCACGGGCGTCTGCCTTGCCGAGGCCACGACCCGCTATCTCCCCCGCATCGTCGGACGCGCCGTGCTCGCCAGTGCATACCTCGCAACCGTCGCCACCGCCATGGCCGAGGTCCTGGGCGGCGCGATCGCACTCCAGATGCTCTTTGGGCTACCCGTGCGCGCCGGCTGTGTCATCGTGGCGGCGGCATCGATGGCGATGCTCATGACGAGCTCCTACAAACGTGCCGAGCGCTGGATTATCGCCTTCGTCGGCATAGTGGGCCTGTCGTTTTTGGCCGAGCTCGCGCTGGTCAAGGTCGACTGGCCGCAAGCCGCCACAAGTTGGATCACGCCCGGCATACCCACCGGCTCAGCCGCCATCGTCGTCAGCATCCTGGGTGCGGTCGTCATGCCCCACAACCTCTTTCTACACTCCGAGGTCATCCAGTCCATGCACTTCGAAGGCCAAGGCGAGCAGGTTATCGAGGAGCGCCTGCGCTACGAGCTCTTCGACACACTCTTTTCGATGGGTGTGGGCTGGGCAATCAACTCGGCAATGGTCATCCTAGCCGCGACGACTTTCTTTGCCCACGGCATCGTCGTAGACGACCTCGCCGTCGCGGCCGCCACGCTCTCCCCCATCCTGGGCCCGGCAAGCTCGATCATCTTTGCCGTAGCGCTGCTGTTCGCGGGCCTCTCGAGTAGTGTGACGGCGGGCATGGCGGCTGGCACCATTACGGCCGGCATGTTCGACGAGGAATACGACATCCACGACCGACACTCATCGATTGGCGTGGCGCTCTGCTTTGCCGGCGCAGTCGCCGCCTGCTTGGTCGTTTCGAATCCTTTTGAGGGTCTCATCTGGAGCCAGGCGCTGCTGTCGCTCCAGCTGCCGATCACGGTCTTCGTACTTATACGACTCACCAGCTCGCGCCGCGTCATGGGCAAATACGCCAACTCGCGCCCGCTCAACGCGCTGCTCATAGGTATCGGCGTCGTCGTAACGGCACTCGATGCCGTGCTATTGACCGGGATGTGACGGACGGCGCATTCGCTCAAGAAAACATCTCGATCTGTAACATCTAGATCCAATTTCGGTGTCCAGATGTTACAAATCGAGACAATCGGACAAATACGATCCCCTTGCACCAACCAATACAAAAGGACCCCGGTCGGGAATTCGACCGGGGCCCTTGGACAGAGCCATGTTCGGCTAATCGCCGTGTGTCTGCGAGCTACTCCTCGACGAGCTCAAACTGATCGGGACCGACGCCGCACACCGGGCACACATAATCCTCGGGCAGCTCGGGCGTATCGACCTCAACCTCGTAACCGCAAACGACGCACACGAACTTATACGTCTTCTTCTCCTCAGCCATGATGTTCTCCTCTCAAACGCGACTGATGTTGTACTTCATTTATCAGTATAGATTCTCAATAATATAATGCAAGTATTTTTAAAACATTTCTAGCCTTGATACGAGGACGCCTTCGGAGGCGTCTTGCCCTTCAGGACCTTATGGTAGTAATCGTAGGTGAGCGGCGTCTCGTCACTCAAGCGCTTGGCATCCTCGACCTCGCCGATAAACAGTAGATGCGTGCCAACATCCACAGTGTCGATCAAATGGCAGCTAAACAGGGCCGCCGCGTGCTCGGGCACATAGGGCATGCCCAGAGCCGTCTCGCGGGTCTCGTATTTGGCAAACTTGTCATAATCGCTGCTGGTACGGAACCCAAAGTTACCGATGTAGAGCATGTCGGCGGTCTGATCGATCACGGTCAGCGCGAACGCTTTGGCCGAAGCGATGACGCCCGAGGTGACGTTGTCCTTGTTCACGGCAACCGAAATGCGCGGCGGCATGGACGTCACCTGCACCGCAGTGTTGATGACGCAGCCGGCGCGCAGCCCGTCTGCCGTGGCGCTCACCACGTACAGACCGCTCGGCATGGTAAAGAACGCAGTTTTGTCCATAACAATCACTCCCCTAACGCGGGTTGGAACCTCATGGATGTATGTACCCACAAAAAAGGCGGCACCCATAACGGACGCCGCCTTTGAGACATATGTGTCAGAACAGTAAGAAAGATGAGACGTGTCCCACCAATCCACCTGCTAGAAACCTAGCGATTGCGCTCCTTGAGGGCGCGGTCGATCTCGCGCTGGACATCGCGCTTGGCCATATCCTCGCGCTTGTCGTAAAGTTTCTTGCCGCGGCCTAGGCCCAGCAGCAGCTTTACGCGGCCGTCGGTATTAAAGTAGAGCTCCAGCGGCACCAGCGCATAGCCGCGGTTGCGAAGTTTGCCGTCAAGAAAGTCGATCTCCTTGCGGTGCAGCAGCAGACGGCGCCGACGGTCGGGATCGCGATTCCACACGCCACCATGACTATAAGGGTGGATATGCAGGCCGACGAGCCAGCACTCCCCACCACGAATCAGTGCGAAGGTATCGGTAATCTGGCACGCGCGCTCGCGAATCGACTTGACCTCGGTACCGCTCAGCTCAATACCGCACTCAAACGTCTCATCGATAAAGTACTCGTGATGTGCCGAGCGATTCTTGGAAATGAGCTTGCGCTCGCGCTTACTGGGCATCGCCGGCCTCCTTGGCGCCATCGGCGTTTGAGCCCGCAGCCTCGCGCTTTGCCCTGCGCTCGGCATTAAGCTCGGCATCGCTCTCGCGCACCAGTTTGATAATCGCCGCGCAGGCCTCCTCGCCCACCAAGTCGCGAGCACGGACCGTCAGGCGCGTAGCCTCCTGCTTGTCGCCGTCGCTTGCAGCATCGGTCGCGCACATGATCAGGCAGATGGCGATCTCGGCCGAAGGCGAGGTCGGCACGCCCTGCAGGGCGAGCTCACCCATCACATGGTCGTCACTCTCGTCCGCGGCATCCGGATAGGTGGTATGGATCTTGTTGAGCAGGCGCGTCGTATGCGCATCATTGGGCGCCAGGCGCAGCGCCAGACGCGCGCAGCCCACGGCAGCCGAAACGTTCTCGGTCTCGGGCTCCAAGAAGTACTGACCTAGATTGGCGTAAGCGCGGGCGGCGCACTTGCCATCGCTTGCACGCTCCAGCACCGAGAACGAGAGCGATGCCCACTCCTGCTTGTCCTCGAGCGCGCGGAACAGCTCGGCCAAGTCCAAGCGATAGTTGCAGTTCATGGGATCCCAACGCACGGCCTGCATCAGGGCATTCCGAGCACTCACATAATCCTGCTGGCGAATGTAGGCATACGCCATGTCGGAATACAGGCGATCAAAGGGCACCTCGACCTGCACCAGCTCGCGCGGATCCTTTTCCACGCGGCGGTAGGCCAGACGCTCAAACTTGCTGTCGAAGCTAAAGTACTGGCGCTTCTCCTCCGTCTTGCACTCGGCGTCGATATACTCCTCGGCAAGCTCCACCAGACGCTCCAGCAGCGGCGTCGCCGTAGCCAGGTCGCCCTGCGCCAGATAGTTCTCGGCATACGTGATGTCTTCCAAGCTGATAGGCAGGTCCATGACAACTCCTCGGTCCGGGCGGCAGACTCAACGCGCGCCTTAAAAATCGGTCAATACACAAAACCCGGGTCTCTTACGAGGCCCGGGCGTTCAATTTTGGTAGCCCGTACCAGATTCGAACTGGTGATCTCCGCCTTGAGAGGGCGGCGTCCTAAACCGCTAGACGAACGGGCCATATGTAGCAAATGCAATGGCTGGGATGGAGGGAGTCGAACCCCCATTGACGGAACCAGAATCCGCTGTCCTGCCATTAGACGACATCCCAATGACTGCATCGCTGCGCTCGGCTGTGCCTTTGCGCAAGAAAGAAATATACGGGAAGTCCGGCCGTGACGCAAGCCCCAATTTTGACTTTTTTGAAATTCAGTCAAATACGGCCGACACGTGAAGGACCTGTGAAGCGCCAGCGACACGTGAAGGACCTGTGAAGTGCCAGCGACACGTACGGCGCCAAAGCCCGTAAAACATCCCGCATCTACCGCTGGTAGATTACAACAATGCAGCACTCACGGCTGATGGCACAATCGAACCGTCATCATTGCACGGATATCGAGGCGCCATGGACGAAGAGCTTGATTACCTATGGGAGACCCTGGGCCTCGAGATCACTGCTGACCTTTGGCCCGAACGGGACAAAATCCATCCCACTCTGCGCCCCGCCATCACGGTGATGCAGGCAAAATACCGCCGTGCATCCTTTTTGATCATGCGGATGTCATGGCACGCGGGACTCCCCGACCTTAAGCGAATCCAGGCAAGCCTCGTCGAGCTGTCCGGTATGCCGACTGTCATATCCGAGGCGCACCTGGAGCAGCGACAGCGCGAGCGACTGCAACAGCAGCGGATTCCCTTTATCTGCCCCGGTGTTCAGGCATATCTGCCCTTTATGGACGAGGAGTACTGGAGCGGCAAGCCCAACAAGCACGTAAAGGTCTACGATCCGCACGAATGGGCGCAGCTCAAGGATTGAGCCGAGCGAGCCCTCCGATGGAAAACACGTCCCACCCCGAGCGCTCAAAACGGGTCGCACTTTCCGCAGCCGCTACAGCAGCGCCTCGGTCCAAGCTGCTTCCCTAAAGCCGGGAATCGCAAAGTCGTCGCCCACCAACAGCGGACGCTTAACCAGCATGCCGTCGGTCGCCAGCAGCTCGTAGCACTCCCGATCCGTCATGCCCGCATCTAGACGCGCCTTCAGGCCCAGCTCTCGATATTTCATGCCCGACGAATTAAAGAAGCGCCGCACCGGCAGTCCCGAACGAGCAATCCAGGTCGCAAGCTCATCAGCCGTGGGATTGTCCAAAACGATATCGCGGTCGATATACTCTACCCCGTGTTCGTCCAGCCATGCCTTGGCCTTCTTACAGGTCGAGCACTTGGGATATTCAACAAACAGTACGGTCATGGAAATCCTCCGAATTTAGATCGGCCAACGCAGGCACACGCCACACGAGGCGCCTTCGCATGATGGGCCAATTGTAGCCCACGGGTCACACGCTAAACGAACCGTACCCCGAATCCGCGTTTGATGAACGGCAGCAGCTCCATTGCCTCGGGCGTGATATGACCCGCAACGTTCATGCGCTCGTCACCGGGAAGATCGACCCGCGCAATCTCAAGCTCGCCTTCGTAGCGCCCATAGCCGCTATTGCTCACAGCGATCGACCCCGTCTTTCGTGACAGGCCGGCACCGGCATCCATCGGCACGGAATCCGGCTTAAGCGTCGTACGCGACTCCTGAGACCTAAAGATGAGGGTGCTCGAATCGGGTCGGTCGTGATGAATCTGCCCACGTACATAGGCATAACCGGGCTCAAGCTCGCATTGCAGGTCCACGTATCCGGCGGAAACATGAGCAAACTGCGTCCAGCCCGCATCGGAAAGATCGGGGTCGCCGACCAACACAATGTCGCAATCGGCGCCATGTGCAAGCTCAAGCATATTGAGAGCAACCTTTGACGCGCGACCGCGCTGCGCCTCGACCGTCGGCAGTCCCTCGAATACCGGCCCGCGAACGTTGGCATCACCCGGCACAAAAGCCATGATTTCGAATCCAAGCGCCGCAAGACGAAGATTCACCCGAGCAATGTCCTCCAGAGCTAAACCGGTATAAGGCTTGGGGTAAAAATTGTGACAGGCGGCAAAACGAGTCACATCGGCACCGGCCTCACGCCACGATGCGATTTCATCAGAACTCACCGTCGATGCATTGACCACAATGCGAAATACACCGGACAGCTCCGCGACCCGCCGGGCGCTAAAGCCATAGTCCAAACGAAGGTATTCCAACCCCAGATCGCGCAGGTCCTCGATGCGCTCAAGCCCGAGCAAATCGCACGTGCGCGGCCCCACATCGGCAATGAGCGCAATGCCGCGGGCGGAAAGCAGCGACAGCACATGACGGACCTTATCGGTATACGCCGCTCCCCCATCCTCGGGAATATGCAGCGAGGTGAACGCATAGCGCGCACCCGCCGCGGCACCGTGTTCAATCGTCCGCTCAATATCCTGCAGAGGGCTGGAAAGATAAATCGAAATACCCGTTTTCACGCTTCAACACTCCTTTAATCAAAACCACCCCTAAAAGGGGTGGTTTGCTCTTAGGGTATAACCCTTGGATT
>URIA01000030.1 GCA_900547765.1 uncultured Collinsella sp.
ATCCAAGGGTTATACCCTAAGAGCAAACCACCCCTTTTAGGGGTGGTTTTGATTTCGACTTTGTAAACTAGAACCTCCAATCTCTTTACGTTCCCTTTACGATTGCCTCCAGCGCAGCAGGTATCCTTTTAGAGAAGTATGACAGCCGTATAAACGCGGGCTGTAGCGGCGATGCCGCGGTACTTGTGTTATTAGGAGGCTTTAGTATGGCAGCACGTGCGGACAACGTTTCGCGTGTCGACCATGATGGAGTTACGTTGGTGGAAGGCGCGACATCCGATGTTCGCTTTGCCTTCACCGAGCGCGCCGGTGGCGTTTCCGAAGATGCGTACTCCTCACTCAACTTGGGCTCGCATGTTGGCGATGATCCCTTTGCTGTTCAAGAAAATCGTCGCCGCGCACTCGAGGCTATGGGTGCCGCCGAGTGCGAGCACAACCTGCTCGTTCCCAATCAGGTCCATGGTGACCATATCGTTGCGGTGACCTCGAACGGCGCCGATGACCTTGAGGACGTCCGCGAGCAGATTGCCGAGGGCTGCGATGCCATCGTCTGTACGGCGCATAACGTGCCCGTGCTGCTCTGCTTTGCCGACTGCGTTCCCGTGGTGCTGGTGGCCCCTGGCGGATTTGCCGTGGTGCACTCCGGTTGGAAGGGCACGATTGCACGTATTTCTGCCAAGGCGTGCCAGGCGCTTTGCGATACTGCCGGCTGCGATGCGAGCGACGTTTCCGCCTATATCGGCCCCCATATCCTGGGTGACGAATATGAGGTATCCCAGGAACTCATGGATTGCTTTGCCGCCGAGTTCTCGTGCATCGATGCGAGCACCTCTCGCATGCTCGATCTTTCCGCTGCCATTTGCGAGGCGCTGGTAGATGTCGGTGTCGATGCGGATAATATCGTGGATACCCAGCTTTCGACTGTGCGTCAGAACGACCGCTTTTATTCCTACCGTAATGAGGACGGCACCTGTGGGCGCCATGCTGCGATCGGCGTGATGCTATGAGAAAGATCGTATCGGTCCTGAGCGCTGCTGTGCTTACGCTTACGCTGTGCGCCTGTTCTTCGGGATCTTCTACCTCTTCCATTACCGTGGCCGGCTCCACGACCTGCCTTCCTATCGCCGAGATTGCGGCCGAGGGCTTTAAGGAGGAGACCGGCATCGACGTGCTCGTTTCCGGTTTGGGTTCTTCCGCTGGCATCGAGGCCGTCAGCGCCGGCACGGCCGATATTGCCAGCTCCTCCCGTGGACTCAATGCCGACGAACAGGATCTGGGCCTGACCCCCATCGTCATTGCCCACGACGGTATTGCGGTCATCGTGAACGACGACAACCCCGTCGATAACCTCTCGACCGAGCAGCTCCGCGATATTTACGCCGGTAAGATCACCAACTGGAAAGAAGTCGGTGGCGAGGACCTGAAGATCCAGGTTATCAATCGCGACGAGGCGTCCGGTACGCGCGAGGCATTTCGTACCATCGTGATGGACGGCACGCCGTTCGATCGCCGTTCGGCTGTTCTTTCGGGTACGGGCCAGGTACGCGATGTCGTGTCCCGCTCGCGTGGCGCTATTGGCTACATTTCGCTGGGCTTCGTCGATAGCCTCAACGCCAAGACCTCGGTCAAGGCCGTCTCGGTCAATCATGTTGAGGCGTCCGAGAAGACGGTCGCGAGCGGCGGCTATCCCATCTCGCGCGACCTTTACTTCTTTGTGAAGGGCGAGCCTTCGCAGCAGGCGCAGGATTACATCGACTACGTGACGTCCGAAAAGATGGACAAGCAGATTCGCGAGGCGGGCTTTATTCCCGTCACCAACGACGAGAAGGGGAGTGAGTAGCATGGAAGCACAGGAAAACTCCCAGGCTGAGCAGAATGCTCAGGCGCCCAAGAAGCGCGAGCTGGCGCTCGTATCGCGCAGTACCTATATCAAGGAGAAAGCGCTGCAGTGGATCTTCTTTGCCTGCGCGTTCTTGGCGGTCGTTACCGTCATCTTGATTTTTGTCTTTACCACGTACTCGGCGCTTCCCGTCTTTACCGACATCGGTCTGGCGGACTTCTTTAGCTTTACGTGGGCGCCTTCCGAGGGCCACTACGGCATCTTGTCGCTGCTTGCCGGCTCGGGTCTGGTGACCGTCGGTGCGCTCGCCATGGGCGTGCCGCTGGGCGTGGGTACGGCCGTTTACCTGGTCGAGATTGCCAGCAAGCGCGTGCGCAAGCTCATCAGCCCTGCCGTCGACCTACTGGCGGGCATACCCTCCATCATCTACGGCTTCTTTGGCATGATCATCATCCGCCCGTTTATCGCACAACTGACCGGTGGTCTTGGTTTTGGTGCGCTGACGGCGTGGTTCGTACTTGCCATCATGATCGTCCCTACCATCACCACGCTCACCATCGATGCTCTCAATTCCATTCCCATGGGCATTCGCGAGGCGTCGTATGCCATGGGCGCCACCAAGTGGCAGACCATCTATAAGGTCGTGTTACCTGCCGCCAAGCTGGGTATCGTGGATGCCATCGTGCTGGGCATGGGCCGTGCCATCGGCGAGACCATGGCCGTGCTCATGGTCGTGGGTAACGCTCCGGTTATTCCCGATAGCATCGCGAGCCCCATCTCGACGCTCACGAGCCAGATCGCGCTCGACATGAGCTATTCCTCGGGTCTGCACCGCTCGGCGCTGTTCGGCATGGGTGTGGTCCTGTTTATCATCTCCGCCACGCTGGTGGGCATCGTCCGTCTGATTTCCAAGAAGAAGAGGGGGTAGGCTATGTCCGATTCCGTTGACACGACGGCCGATACGACCTCGTCGCGCGAGCGCATAAAGCGTGCCCTTTCCCACGGCAAGAAGGGCCGCATCAACAAGGACCTGTCCAACAAGATCATGCTTGGCGTGTTCCGTGCCGCGGCATACATCACCACGCTGGTGCTGGTCGCTATCATCGTCTACGTGGTCATTAACGGCCTGCCACACATCTCGCTCGACTTTATCTTCGGTTGGCCCCAGGGCGTCAACGCCGAGGGCGGAATTTGGCCCACGATCGTCTCGACCGTCTACGTGACGGCGCTCGCCATGCTTATCTGCACGCCGATCGCTGTGCTGGCAGCCGTCTATCTGGCCGAGTACGCCAAGCAGGGCAAGGTCGTCGAGCTCATTCGCTACGCTGCTGACGCTTTGGCTTCGGTGCCCTCCATCGTTATGGGCTTGTTTGGCTACGCCTTGTTTGTCGAGGCCATGGGCCTGGGCCTTTCGATGGTCTCGGCCGCTCTGGCACTCGCGCTCTTGATGCTTCCCATCGTCATGCGCACCACCGAAGAGGCCATTCGCGCCGTTCCACGCTATATCCGTTGGGGCGCGTACGGTCTGGGCGCCACCAAGTGGCAGGTTGTCTCCAAGATCGTGCTTCCTTCTGCCTTTGGCCGTATTGCCACGGGCATCGTCCTCGCCATCGGCCGTGCCATTGGCGAGACCGCGGTGGTGCTCTACACCATGGGCCAGGCCATCAATCTACCTATTTCGCCGCTCGATTCCGGCCGCCCCATGACGGTTCACCTGTACCTGCTTGCCAACGACGGCATCAACATGAACGCAGCCTACGGCACCGCGCTCTTGCTGATGGTGATCATTTTGGCCTTCAACCTGTTTGCGCGCTTCCTGTCGCGCAGGCGTCGCTAGTTAAGGAGTCCCATGTCCGTTTATCAGTCCGCTCCCACGCTGGAGCAAGCGGCCATTACGGCCAAGGATTTCAACTTTTGGTACGGTGACTTTCATGCGCTGACGGGGCTTGACCTCAACATCGCCAAAAACGCCATCACCTCCTTCATTGGCCCTTCGGGCTGCGGCAAGTCGACGTTTTTGCGCTGCATCAACCGCATGAATGACCTGATCGAGGGCACGCGCGTCGAAGGCACCATGACGCTCGACGGCAACGATATCTATGCCGAGGGTGTCGACCCGGTCGATCTCCGTCGTCGCGTGGGTATGATCTTTCAGCAGCCCAACCCGTTCCCCAAATCCATCTACGAGAATGTCGCCTTTGGCCCTCGTCTGCAGGGCGTGACTAGCAAAAGCGACCTCGATGACATCGTGGAAGAATCGCTCAAGCGCGCCAACCTCTGGAAAGAGGTATCCAATCAGCTCAACAAGGATGGTTTGGCGCTCTCGGGCGGTCAGCAGCAGCGTCTGTGCATCGCGCGCGTGCTTGCGGTGCAACCCGATGTCCTTCTGATGGACGAGCCCTGCTCCGCCATCGACCCCACGTCCGTCTCTAAGGTCGAGGATCTGATGGCCGAGCTGGCGCCCGAGATGACGATCATCATCGTCACGCATTCAATGCAGCAGGCAGCTCGTATTAGCGACTACACCGCATTCTTCTTGCAGGAAGTTGCCGGCGAGCCCGCCACGCTCATCGAGTATGGTCAAACCGACGCGATCTTCACCAGCCCGGTGGACTCGCGGACGG
The DNA here is from genome assembly GCA_900547765.1 of uncultured Collinsella sp. Lineage (GTDB taxonomy): Bacteria > Actinomycetota > Coriobacteriia > Coriobacteriales > Coriobacteriaceae > Collinsella. The sequence goes on from URIA01000030.1 coordinate 4,465, forward strand.
AAGACTATATCACCGGCCGCTTTGGCTGATCGGTGCGACTAGTCCCAAGCCGATCGGACCTGGTCCGGTGCGTATTCACTGTGCGGGCGGCATGACCGCACCCAACTGATTGGAGTGAACCATGCGCAAACTGTTTTCCCGTCAGCTCGTCGAGGCCCGTCACGAGATGCTGAGCATCTATGAGGCCGTCGATCTGGCCCTCCACGATGCCGTGAAGGCCTATGTGACCGACGACCGCAAGCTCGCCACCAAGACCAAGAAGCGCACGCTTTCGATTGACGCACGCTGCGCCAACCTGGAGGCCGTCTGCTACAACCTGATTGCCACGCAGTCACCGGTCGCCTCCGACTTCCGCCTGCTTCAGACGATCATCTACGTCGACTTTAACCTGCAACGCATGACCGATAGGGTCCGTCAGATCTGCCGTGCCACGCGTCATATGATCAAGGCCGACATCTCGCTGCCCAAGGAGCTTGTCGGTACGGTCGAGGCCGAGGCTGAGGCCGTCTACCAGGTGCTGGGCTCTTCGCTTTCCGCGCTCGTCACCAACGACATGTCCATCATCTGCAACCTGGCCGTCGAGGACGAGCCGGTGCATGCGGCGTACGAGAAGTTCTTCCGCACCTTTAACCGCATGGACACGGGCGATTTTATGGACGACGACAGCAACTATGACGACCTGCGCCGCGCCATCATGGTTTCGCGCTACCTCGATCGCATCGCTTCCATTTCCATCGATGCCGCTTGCCGTCTGACCTTCCTGTTGACTGGTCAGCGTATGAACGCCGGCGATATCGCCCGTGTGGACGAGGATGAGCTCGAGAGCATGCGCGTGCCTTCAGGCGAGGGTGTTATCATGAGGCCCGCCGTCGACGCGCGTTACGTTGCCAAGGTGCCCGCCAACGAGGTCAGCGAGGGTCTTCGCTACCTGCTCGATCATCTTGAGGACGAGGACGATGGCGAGGACGACGAGGAGTAAGTGACCCCGTTCGTCGAAAGATTGTAAATACCTAAGTGAGCGCGGCCTTGCACATGCGGGACCGCGCTCTTGCGTTAGCATGGGACTACTTGTTTGGCTGTCAGCGGAGACGATTAGCAATGGATAACTATTTGGACTTGATGCGCGCTCGCCGCGAGCAGATTCTGGAACGTTTTTATGCGGCGCTCGATCGCGCGAGCCGCCCCCACGACGCCGCGCGCCTCATTGCCGTGTCCAAGACCGTTGGTGTCGATGAGACCGTTGCCGCCATCCAGGCGGGGTATCGCCATTTTGCCGAGAACCGCCCGCAGGAGCTGGTTCGCAAGCTCACGGGTCTGGCGGAGCATCCGGAGCTGCCCGAGGTGCGCTTCGATATGATCGGCAACCTGCAGACCAATAAGATAAATGCGGTGCTGGGCTCAGCCGAGCTGATTCACTCGGTGGGTTCGCTGCATCTGGCGCAGGCGATCTCGAGCCGTGCTGTCCGCAAGATTGAGGCAGGTGAGCTCGCCGGCCCCCAGCGTGTGCTCATTGAGGTCAATGTGAGTGGTGAGGAGTCGAAGGGAGGTTTTTCGCCCGATGAGATTCGCGCCGCCGCGGGTGAGCTTGCGGAACTTGAGGGAATTTGCGTGCAGGGGCTTATGACTATGGCGCCCCGGGGGAATAAGGATGTGGCACGCCGCACTTTTGCGGGGCTTCGTGAGCTGAGGGATGAGCTGGAGGCAGCGCATCCCGATTTGAACCTGCCTGAGCTTTCCTGCGGCATGAGCGAGGACTTTGAGCCTGCCCTTGAGGAGGGCTCTACGCTCGTTCGCCTGGGCAGGGTAGTATTTAGCCCGGAGTTTGCAGTAAAATAAGGCTCTGAAGTGCGCACTGATTATCGGGGCGCCTGCACTAAACCGCGAGAGGACACAACCATGGGCTTCCTTGACGAGATTAAAAATAAGATGCACCTGGGCGGCCAGCAGGGTTACGACCAGGGTTATGGCCAAGACGACGACTACGGCTACGATGACGGCTACGACGATGGCTATCAGAACAACGGCTACAGCGGTGCTTCGGGCGAGGGCTTCTACACCCAAGACGAGCCGAGCAACGGCCTGCTGGGCCAGACGCGTCGCGGTGAGGCCGAGTCGGTCGCGGTGTACACGCGCTCCGGTCAGCTGGTCGGCGATGACTCCCGCCATGCCACGACGTATAACCCGCCTTCGCGCTCGCAGGACAGTGTTGCGAGCGGTTATCGTCCTGGTGCCTATGACACGCCGTCGAGCTACGCCGAGAACACCCGCGCCCGTGCCGCCGCTGCGCCTGCGCCTGCACCGAGCGATGCCTCGGCCTATGCGAGCAATATCATCAACGCCACACCGCAGCTGCCGGCCTATGTCCTGCGCCCCGAGAGCTATGACGACGTGGAGACCGTGGTGCGCCGCGTTCGCACCAAGCAGCCTGTCGCACTGATTTTTGTGGGCGTACGCACCGAAGTTGCCAAGCGCGTCTTGGACTTCTCTTACGGCTTTGCCTGCGGTCTGGGTGCCACGGTCAAGGAGGTGGGCGACCGCGTGTTCATGGTGCTGCCCGCCGGTTGCGAGGTCAAAGATTCCGATCTCAAGAAGCTTCGTGCGGACGGCTACCTTAAGTAAAGACAAGACGAGGAGATTCCCATCAACATCTACACTATCGTCCAGCTGGTCAACACGCTGTTCAACTTCTATTCCACGCTCATTGTCGTCTACTGCTTTATGACGTGGATTCCCATGAAGCAGGGTGGTTTGCTCCAGGATATTGCTGCGGTGCTCGATAGCGTGTGCGGTCCGTGGCTCAACCTGTTCCGTCGTTTCATCCCGCCAATGGGCGGTATCGATTTTTCGCCGGTCGTTGCGATTATTGCGTTGCAGTTGGTGCAGAGGCTGGTTCTGCAGCTTCTTATAGGTATACTCGTGTAGAACTGACTTAGTAACTTACGTCGGGCGTGTAGCGCCGAGGCGATGAAAAAGGAGACTTGTTATGGCTATTACCCCTGCAGACATCCAGGCTCAGACTTTCTCTGAGGCCAAGCGTGGCTACGATCCTGCCGAGGTCGACGTCTTCTTGGAGACGCTGTCCTCCGAGGTTGACGCTATGCTCGCTAAGATCGTCGACCTTAAGGGTCGTCTGACTGCTACCGAGCAGCAGCTTGCCGATGCGCAGGCTCAGCTTGCCCAGGCTCAGGATGCCCCCGCCCAGGCCGTTCCTGCCGCCCCCGTGGCTGCTCCCGCCCCTGACTTCTCCGCTCAGGAGCGCCAGATTTCCGCTGCCCTGATCGCTGCCCAGCAGACCGCTGAGACCATCGTCAACGATGCCAATGAGAACGCTGAGCGTATTCGCAACGAGGCTGACGCCAAGGCCCGCGAGGTTATCCGCCAGGCTCTGACCGAGAAGCAGGCCGAGCTCGAGGAGATCGATCGTCTCAAGGCTTCCCGTGAGGAGTTCAAGGCCGAGTACCTCAAGCTCATCCAGCACTTCATGGACGATGCCCAGAACTCCTTCCCGGCCGACCTCATGGCCTCCACGCCGGTCGGTTCCGCCGCTTCTCCTGCGGTGACTGTTCCCGCCGAGCCGCTGCCCGTCGCTGACCCGGTTGTCCCCGTGGCCGATCCCTTCGCCCCGATCGACAACTTCGCTGCCGACCACCTGGACTAACATTCGGCCTACAATTTAGTGCCTAAAAAGGACCCGCAGCTTGCGGGTCCTTTTTTATGACTGTGCCGGGGTGCGTAACATAAAAAACCGAGCCCTGCACATAATGGCGCAGAACTCGGCGAACGGGTGAGCGGTCAAGGGTAGGTTTTAAGGCATGTCCCAAAATCTACTTGAGGAGGAAGTCGGAGAGGGAAATGGTACGGGCCTCGCGATGCTCGGGATCGGCGATGTGGTCGGCAGGATATCCGCAGACGAGCATGTGATAGGGATAGACGCCCTCGGGCAGGTTGAACTGCTCCTGTGCCACCTCAGGCTTAAAATGGCATACCCAGCACGTTCCCAGGCCCTGCTCGGCAGCCTCCATCATCATCTGATCACACACGATGGACGTATCGATTTCACTGGAATTCATCTGGTCATACGGGCGCACCCAAGCATCATCGGTAACGCTGCAAATAAGGAAGACAAGCGGAGCCCCAAAGATGGACCCATCACGAGCAAACCGAGGCTGACAAGCAGCAGCCTTCTCCAACAGCTCAGGCGTATCCAGCACCATCACACGGGCTGGATGATTATTACAAGCAGAAGGAGCAATCCGCCCCGCCTCAACAATGGCATCCACTACCGACTGCTCAACAGGACGGTCCTCAAAAGAACGACAAGAATACCGACCACGAGCCAGATCCAAATAAGACATACAAGCCCTCCTAAAATTAAAAATCAAACAAACCAAAAGTAACCCAAAGAGTACCCAAAGCAGCAATCAGCCAAACGCTCATCAAGGGCCAAAGTGTCCGAACGGATACCAAAGGTCCCTTCAGCCAAACCCCCGTCGCGCTAAATCTATCAGCCAAAGTTCCCAATGGTGGTGCATAAGGGAGCGGGCCCGGCCACTAATAACCTTTTGAACGACTCTGCTTGCAGCCGGAGTGAAAAAGGTTATTAGTGGCCGGGCCCGCGACCGGTGGGACATGTACCCCCAATTAACTGTTCTTCATGACAATCGAATCCACGACATCGGCCACATTCTCGCAGCAGTCGGCGCAGTACTCCAGGAAGGCGTACACGTCACGCCAAGCGATGACCTCGAGCGGGTCCTTGCCGTTAACGTGCAGGTTGCGCATGGCGTTGATATAGAGCTCGTCGGCCTCGGACTCGATGGTGTTGATCTGGATGACCAGCTCGCGCAGCGTTTTGGACTTGCGGTAGTTGGGAAGCTCGACCATCAGGTCCTTCATGGCGCGGCAGGCGTCAGTCACCTTGTGGGCGATGACGATGGCGTCAGGATGGATGCTCTGAATGTTGGTGAAGTAGACGCGCTGCACGACACCCTCGATGCGGTCGAGCACGGTGTCGAGCGCGCAGCTCATCAGATCCAGATCCTCGCGCTCGAGCGGGGTGATAAAGGCGGTGAGCAGGGCGTCTTCGAGCTCGTGGTGCTTCTTGTCTGCCGCATGCTCAATCGCATGCATCTTATCGAGCATGTTGTGGATCTGCGCGGGGTCAAAGTTCTCAAAAATCTTGGTGAGCAGCTCTGCGGCCTGGACGGCGAGGTCGGCGCAGGCGACGTAGTTGTCAAAGTAGAACGAATCGGGTTTCTTTGCCATGGGTGGGTCCTTTCGAGGCGAAGACGGGTGGGCGAAGTGTTGCGGTCCAGATGGACGTTCGGTTTGACTAGAGGAACATCATGAACAGCTTGGCCATGACAAAGCTGATGAGTCCGCAGGCGGGGAAGGTGAAGAACCAGGTGAACATCATGTCCTTGACGACGCCGAAGTTGATGGCCGAGAGGCGCTTGACGGCACCGACGCCCATGATGGCGCAGGTCTTGATGTGTGTGGAGGACACGGGGATGCCGGTAAGGGTGGCAAGCAGCAGGTTCGCGGCGCCCGCGAGGTCGGCGGAGAAGCCCTGATACTTCTCGAGCTTAACCATGCTCTGGCCGACGGACTTGATGATGCGCTCGCCGCCGACGCTGGTGCCGATACCCATGGTGGCCGAGCACAGCAGCATAATCCAGATGGGGATGCCGGCATCGCCGACGCTGGTCTGGCCGTTTGCGAAGGCCACGCCTAAAAAGAGCACGCCGATGAACTTCTGTCCATCCTGCGCGCCGTGCATAAAGCTCATGGCCGCAGCGCTCGCGATCTGAGCGTATTTAAAGAAGACATTGGCACGTCGCCTGTTGGCGGCGGCGAAAAGAATCGAGACGAGTTTGCACAGGACCCAGCCCATGACAAAGCCCAGGCCGATGGAGAGCGCCAGGCCGTAGATGACCTTCATCCACTCGTGGACGTTGACGCTGCTCGCGCCGCCGAGGGCGATAGCGGCACCGGTCAGGCCGGCGATAAGGCTGTGGCTTTGCGAGGTGGGGATGCCAAAACGCGACGCTGTGGCGCCGTAGACGACGATGGAGAACAACGCCGCGCAGAGGCACGCGAGCGCCATGGTGCTGTTTCCGCCAAAGTCGACGATATGTGAGATGGTGTTGGCGACGCTCGCGTTAAAGTGCGTCATGATGAGCACGCCGAGGAAGTTGAATGCGGCGCTCATGAGAATGGCGGCGCGGGCGGGCATGCAACGCGTAGTGACGCAGGTCGCGATGGCGTTGGGCGCGTCGGTCCATCCGTTGACGAAGATGGCGCCGAGCGCGAGGATCACGGTGACGGCAAGGACTGGGTTCGACACAATTTGGCCGAGGAAGGTTGAGAACGTTACGTCCATATATGGGCTTTCTCGAAGTTTGCAGGCACGTTACAAAAACATGATAAATCGTATCACCTCCTGTGGGTTTCTTAACGGAGTTCTGACGTGAGAAGTGGATTTTTGGCACTAAAATTGAATATTAGTCCTGTTGACCGCGGGTATTCTTTTTGCTAACACGCCATGCGGACACGTGCGATTGCTACGACACTCCAAAACCACAGTCTGTTCGCTTTACAACATGCAAACATGCGTTCGATAATAGGAGACATGGAATATCGACAGACAGATGGCAAAACTCGGCGCGTGCACAAGCAGTATGTGGACGTCGTGGCTCGCATCCTCGCGGGCGGACAGGTCGTGCCGGTCACCGTCTGCTGGGTCGACGGTCGTTGCTTTACGATTGACGAGATTGTCTCGACCACTGGGTTTGGCCTGACGGTTCACGGCATTCGTACGGCAACCTATAAGGTGCGTTTTGGCGGGCACGCGACCGAGTTGTATCTGGAGGACCAGACGCGTGAACGACCAGATGGCTCGCAGGCCCATCTGATGCGTTGGTGGGTGTGGGCATTCGACCGTACGCTCGAGGGCGAGCGCCGTAGGTAAGGACGTATGGCATTCGGGTACAATGACAGGAATCTTGTCAGCTACTGCGCCGTTATTTGTGACGCTTTTTGAAAGGACGAACCTATGAACGATATCCAGGGCTATCAGAACGGCCCCGTCGAGAGCGGTGCAAGCCGCGCCAAGGAGATGTCGCCGCGCGCGTACAATCTCACCATGTCTGCCCTGATCTTCTTTGGCTTTTGCGCCATGGGCGCCGGCGCCTACTTTACGAGCACCATGTCGTTTGCGCGCATGATGATGAGCGGCGCCGCCTTGCCGCTGGTCTTTGGCTCGTTTATTTTGACCATCGTCGGCATGGTCATGATGTCGGCTGCCGCCAGCAAGCAGTCCGTGGGCCTGTCCCTTGTGGGCTACGTAATCTTTGCGAGTACCTTTGGCCTGACCGCGTCGTTTGGCCTTGCCAACTACGACCTACCCACTATCAACACTGCCTTTATCGCCACGGCCGCCATCACCTTTGTCTTTGGCGCCTTGGGCGTGACGTTCCCCAAGTTTTTCCAGCGCGTATATGGCATCGGCTTTGGCATTCTGCTCGCCACTATTCTGGTTGAGATCGTGCTGATGTTCATGGGCGTCTCGCAGACCATCACCGATCTGATCGTGATCGTGGTGTTCGCCGGCTTTATTGGCTACGACACCTATGTTGCCATGACGGTGCCGCCTACGCTGCCCAACGCCGTGCTCATGGCGTCCAATCTGTTCGTGGACATTATCAACGTGTTCCTGCGCATCCTGAACATCCTTGGTCGTCGCGACTAGTGGCGAATTGCGGCGGTGTTTGCCGTGCGTGTAAATCGATGCGAAAGGCGGTCCTTCGGGGCCGTCTTTTTTGTACGCGGCGGGGTATCATGGATGGGAAAAGCCGATAGCGGCAGCGACAGGAAAGGTGGCCACGTATGGCAGACGTCGACAACAGGAACCGTAACCGCAGGTCCAACCGAGCGGGTCAGCCCAATCCCAAGCGCGAGGCCCGTGCCAAGGCCGCCGAGCGTCACGTGGCAACTGTGTCCGAAGCGTGCGCCAAGGATATCGAGCGTTCGCTTGCCGGTGTTCGCGAGTTTGACGGTATGCCTGCTGGCTTTGTCGCGGCGATGAAGGCCAAGGTTCAGACTGCTGTGGCCGCCGAAGAACAGGTTGCCGAGGACGTCGAGGGCGCGGAGGCTGCCGAGACCGAGGCGGCGCCCGAGACCGAGGCAGCGCCTGAGCCCGTCGAGGAGCCTGCCGAGGAAATCGCCGAAGCTGAGTCCGCGCCTGCTGAGGAGCCCGCTCCGGTTCTGCCTGAGGTCACCGTGCTCGATGCCTCCGCCACGCAGGCCATCTTGGACAACGGTCGTGGCTACGCGCAGTTCTGCGACATGGCCGTGCTCGCCTTTGCCTCGTTCACCAACCCGGGCGGTGGCTATATTCAGGGTTATCTGGGCCAGGAGGCCACGCTGTGCGCCGATTCGTATCTGTACAACGTTCTCGATAAGCAGCGTAAGTGGTACGGCGAGAACCGTCGCCGCAACATCAACTGCGAGCTCTATCGTAACCGCGCCCTAGTGGTGCCTGCGGTGCGCTTCGACCGCAACCACGTGCATGCGTACGCCGACGTGATCGTGGCCGCCGCGCCCAACGTTAAGCGCGCCCGCCAGGAGTATCGCGTGAGCGACGATGCTCTGCTGGATGCCCTGCGCGACCGCATTCGCTTTGTGCTCGCCATCTGCGACGAGTTGGGTCGCGAGAAGCTCGTGCTGGGCGCATGGGGCTGCGACAACAACGGCTTTGATGCCGAGGCCGTGGCCGAGCTCTTCCGCAAGGAGCTCGCATCGGGCGACTTCAAGGTCAAGCAGGTCTTCTTTGCCGTGCCCTCTACGCGCTGGGACGAGGACTTCGCCAAATTCGAGCACGTGCTGGCAAACTTCCCCGAGCGAAACGAGGAGTCCTATGCTCAGGTTGCCGCCCGCGCCGCAGCCGCCCGTGCCGCCGAGCAGGCTCAGGCCGCTGCCGAGGATGACGAGGATGACGACGACTGGCGCAAGTACCTGTAAACGGTGCTCGTGATGCGATATACCGAGCCGACGGGAGAGGCTGCTCCTGTCGGCTTTTTATTGAGTGGGGAGCTTACGATGAAAAACGTTCTGTGCTTTGGTGACAGCAACACCTATGGTTACGATCCGGCGGGCATGCGCGACGGTACCGCGGTGCGCTATGCGCAGGATGTGCGCTGGTGTGGCGTGGTCCAACGTGACTTAGGCGAGGGCTGGCATGTAATTGAAGAAGGCCTCAACGGCCGCACGACGGTACGCGACGACATGTGCCATCTGGACACTAACCTCAACGGCATTCGCGCGCTTCCGATGCTGCTCGAGGCCCATAAGCCGCTGGACGCCATTGTGATCATGCTGGGCACCAACGACTGTAAGACGGTCTTTAACGTGACAGCTTCCGATATCGCCCGTGGCGCCATGGCGCTGATTCGCGCCGTCCGCGCGTTTCCGTGGACCGACGCTGCGCCTTGCCCGCGCATCCTGCTGATGGCTCCTATCAAGATCAAGCCGCAGATCGCCGATGTATATATGACCGATTTTGACGAGCGTTCCGTCGAGGCATCTGAACATTTTGGCGAGTACTATGCGCACGTGGCCGAGCAGTTTGGCTGCGACTTTTTGAATGCCGCCGAGTTTGCCGAGCCGGGCGATATCGACTATCTGCATATGATGCCCGAAAGCCACGAGAGCTTGGGACATGCCGTGGCAGCCAAGCTCCAAGAGATGCTCGGTGAGTAGCGCGACCCCAAGCCACCGCAAAGGGGACAGGCACCTTTGTGGTGGTTTTGCCCGGGTAAACGAACGGATTGGCTGCCATATGGGCATGGACGAGCTCATCGACCTCTTTGCCGAGGGCGATGAGCTCGTCTCCAATACCGCTTTTGAGGATTTGGATCTTGCCTACGACGTGGCGAACGGCGCGACCTTCGATGGCGTTGTGTTCCGATCTTGCGAGTTCGATAGCGTTGACTGGAGCGGCTCGACGTTTCGCGACGTGGTGTTTCGCGGTTGCCGCTTTATCCGCTGCAACATGGAAGGCTGCTGGCTCAGCCGCTGTGACTTCGTTGACTGCTCGGCACCGGGACTCAACTTGCTCAAGGCGCGCCTGTCGAGCGTGTCGTTTGGATCGTGCGATTTGAGCTATGCGAACCTTTCGGAGGGACGCATTGGCCCTATGACAGCATGCGATACACGTCTGAGAGAGGCTGCGTTTCAGGGTGCCAAGCTGGGTCAGATACGCCTGGATGGCTGTGACCTGACGCGTGTTGATGTGTTCAAGACGTCGCTTTCCGGCGTTGATGTGTCGCGCTGTACATTTGCAGCGCCCGTTGTTTCGGGCGATTACCATGAGTTGCGTGGCTTGACGGTCAATGCCGAGCAGGCGCTGGCACTCTCGGGTTTGTTGGGAATTCAACTCGCCGACGAATAGGCGCTCTGGTCCTTTGCTCGACCGCTATCTAAAATCAAACCGTCGCAACATTTAATGATTTTTTGCGTTTGCACGATTTTCATCGAATGTTGCGACGGTTTTTGGTGCAAGGTAGCCTGTCTCTTTTTGGCAGGTTACTGGCTATTTAGTACTGCCACATGTGGTTGACGGGGCCGGAGCCTTTGCCCATGTCAAAGCCGGCGGCGAGAGCGCCGGTTAGGTAGGCCTTGCCGGCGTTGACGGCGTCGGCAAGATCCATGCCCTGGGCCAGCGCGCAGGCGATGGCGGACGAGAGCGTGCAGCCGGTGCCGTGCGTCTTGTCGGTCTCGATGCGCTTGTGGCGGAACCACGTGGTGAGCGGATCGCCCATATGGTTGCCCTCGTCATCGAGTGGCGCGGGTTCGGCCAATACATCGTTGGTCTCGTTGACAAGATGCCCACCCTTAACGAGGGATGCGCAACCAAAGCGGCGGGTGAGGAGCATGGCAGCATTTTGCTGTGTGCGCTCGGAGTCGACCTCGTAGCCAAGCAGGGCCATGGCCTCGGGAATATTGGGCGTGATGACGGTTGCTAGTGGGAACAGGCGGCGGGTGAGCGCCTCGGCGGCATCTTCGGCAATCAGCCGTGCGCCCGAGGTGGCTACCATGACGGGGTCGACGACCACGTTTGTCGCGTTCCAGGCGCTCAGGCGGTCGGCGATAACCTCGATAATCTCGGCAGAGGAAACCATGCCGATCTTGACGGCGCTGGGGCGGATATCGTCAAATACGGCGTCGATCTGCGCAGCGACGATATCAGGGGAGATATTCTGCACGGCGGTGACACCGAGCGTGTTTTGTGCGGTGATGGCGGTGATGGCCGTCTCGGCATACAGGCGGTGCGCCGTGATGGTCTTGATGTCGGCCTGAATGCCGGCGCCACCGCTGGAATCGGATCCTGCGATGGACAGGACGGCAGGTACCTTACTGCGATCCATGTTTGCTCCCTTGTTCGGTCGGAATCAAATGGGTCTTTAAGCCAGCATTATAAAGATGCCCGGGCCGACTCTATGTCGAACCCGGGCGGGCGATGCAATCTTTACGCAAATGTAAGCAAATGTTCACACGTCAACAATTGACGAACACCATGTTACCGATTGTGGCTCCGGTGACGAGTTAGTCCTCCATGCCGAGGTCGATCGTCGTGCCTTCGAACACCTTGTTAACGGTGCGGACGGCGCACATCTTGCCGCACATGGTGCAGGTGCCCTCGGTGGCGGCGGGGGATTCTTCGTAGCGTTTCTTGCCGGTGACCGGGTCGAGAGCGCACTTCCACATGGCATCCCAGTCGAGCTTGCGGCGTGCCTGGCCCATCTTGTCGTCCATGTCGCGGGCGTGCGGCACCTTCTTGGCGATATCGGCGGCGTGCGCGGCGATCTTGGTGGCCATGAGGCCGTCGAGCACATCCTGGGCGTTGGGCAGGCATAGGTGCTCTGCCGGTGTCACGTAGCACAGGAAGTCGGCACCGGAGCTGGCGGAGATGGCGCCGCCGATGGCAGCGGTGATGTGGTCGTAACCCACGCCGATATCGGTCACCAGCGGACCCAGCACATAGAACGGAGCATTGTGGCACAGACGCTTCTGCAGTTTCATGTTGGCGGCGATCTCGTCGAGCGCCATGTGACCCGGGCCCTCGACCATGACTTGGACGCCGGCGGCCCAAGCGCGCTTGCACAGCTTGCCCAGCTCGATCATCTCGGCGGTCTCGGTGGCGTCGTTGGAGTCGTAGAGGCAGCCCGGGCGGCAGGAGTCGCCGAGCGAAATCGTCACGTCGTACTCGTGGCAAATCTCGAGCAGCTCGTCAAAGTACTCGTAGAAGGGGTTTTCGTTGCCGGTGACCTCCATCCAGCCAAACAGCAGCGAGCCGCCGCGGCTCACGATGTTCATCAAGCGGCCGGTCTCCTTAAAGGTCTTGGTGACCGACTTGTTGATGCCGCAGTGGATGGTCATAAAGTCCACGCCGTCCTCGGCGTGCGCGCGCACGACCTCGAACAGGTCATCCTTGGTAAGCTTGACCAGCGGCTTTTCCATGTAGCCGATGGCGTCGTACATGGGGACGGTGCCCACCATGAGCGGCGTCTCGTCGATGAGCTGCTGGCGGAACTGGCGCGTCTTGCCCGAGTTGGAAAGGTCCATGATGGCGTCGGCGCCAAAGTCCTCGGCGATCTTGACCTTCTTCCATTCCTCGGCGGCATCGGCTTTATCGCCCGAGATGCCCAGGTTGACGTTGACCTTAGTAGACAGGCCCTCGCCGACACCAAAGGCGCGCATGCCTTTTTTGATGTGCACGATGTTGGCGGGAATGGCGATGCGGCCGTCGGCCACGCGCTCGCGGATGTACTCGGGGTCGCGATGCTCGCGCTCGGCGACTTCCTTCATCTGCGGCGTGATCTGCCCGGCGCGGGCGAAGTCGATTTGCGTGACGAGCTTGGGCTCGGTCTGTGTGCTCATTGGCACGGCTCCCTTCGTTGGCATTACCCATATCAGGTTTGCGGGTCAGGGCGGGCGCGCCCAGTCTCAGCCTGCCGTCCTGTCCTGCAAGCTCCCCGTTTATGTAATGGGCTCAAGTATAGCTCGAATGGGTACGATTGGCCTAACGAGCGTGCCTGTGGGGAGGCGAACATGGAAGACAAGCATCTATATCGAGAGACGCAATGGGATGTATCGGCCGAGGAAAGCCGTGCGCACCATGGCCTTGTCGCGATTGGTTTTGCGGTGCTTGCCGTGCTGGTGATTGCCTTTTGTATCTGGACGTTTGGCGGTCACGGCGGCGCTGCATGGGAGTTCGAGGCCGACGATGCCCTGCCGATCATGACAGTGAAGGTTACGGGCGGCAATACCGTTGCCGCGCCGGGCGACTATTGGTATTCGCGCGATGGATTTGTCCAGCTTCAGCTGAGCGGTGGGTCTATTCCTGGTGAGGAAATCGAACGCGTGACGTATGATGCGGCGCTCAAAACGCTGACGGTGAAGCTCAAGAATCAGGGCGACGTGCCTACGACTATGGATATCGCGCTGACGGAATGGCGCTTGGAGCCCCCGACGGGTGTTGCGGTGTCCGAGGTGGAGCATGTCAAGATTACCTATCAGGACGGCTCGACAAACGAAGTTGCCAAAGCCGACGGCTTGGCGGAATAGACGCCGTGCCTGGGCAGCACATTCAAAAGTAGCGGTGGTCCTACAAGGTCTGTTCGTTCAGGAAGACCAAAGTGTTCTTATTTGAAAGCTCGGGAAAGTGACGATAACCAACGTCAAACGCGGTGAGCCCGCTTACATCCTCGAGCTTGTTTTCTGCCATCCAGCGCACCATGGAACCACGTGCCTTTTTGCTGGCGGTCGAGCGCTGGATGGGCTTGCCGTTGCGGATGCCTTCGCCAAAGAGGCACGTGACGACCGTGGCGTCGCCCGCGAGATGGGGCAGAACGGCTTTGGCGTACTCTACGCTGGCGAGGTTGACGATCGTGGTGTTTGAGCCTGCCGGGGCGATAGCCCGCGCGAGCTTGTCGCTCCAAAACGCGTAGAGGTCTGGGGCATCGTCAACGGCGAGCTTCGCGCCCATTTCCAGCCGATATGGTTCGACGGCATGAAAGGGGCGAACGCACCCGTAGAGGCCAGAGAGGATCCACAGGTGGCTTTGCAGCCATGCGAGCTGCGCGGAATCCATCACCTCGGGCGCCATGCTCTGGTATTGAATGCCGTGGTAGGACATGACGGCAGGGGAGAGGTGACAGGCGAGTGCGGGATTGTCGAGATCGCCGTTTTTCAGGATGGGCCCGAACTCATGCAGGGTGTTGAGGCAAGGCCCCAGCAGTTTGTCACTCACGTTCCATAGCGCCTGCAGGCCGCCGCTGCCTTCATTCCGCTCGATATCTAGCAGTGCGCGGTGGAGGCGAGCCGTCTCGCGCGCAAAGGGTGGGATGCCCAGGACTTCAAAAGCATCTTGGGCCGCGCGCATCTGCTTGGCGGGCGAAATGACGACCTGCAGCATGGACTCTCCTCTGCCAAAAAGGAAGTTGCGGTGGAATACGGTCTGTTTTGGCCGTTTATGGGCCAGGTTAGTCTGTATTTCACCGCAACTGATGAAGGGTTGGTTACGCGCGCTCGATGAAGGCCTTGTAGCCGCGATAGGCCTCGTAGATATCGGCCTTGTTGGCGACCTCCCACAGGGCGTGCATGGACAGAACGGCAACGCCGGAGTCGATGACGTTCATGCCGTACTTGGCCATGATGTAGGCGATGGTGCCGCCGCCGCCTGCGTTGACGCGACCGAGCTCGCAGGTCTGGAAGTCCACGCCGGCCTCGTCCATGATGTCGCGGACGAGGGCCACATACTCGGCGTCGGCGTCGTTGGAGCCGCCCTTGCCGCGGCTGCCCGTGTACTTGTTGAAGCACAGGCCGCGACCCATGAAGGCGGCGTTCTTGGTTTCGAACTTGCCGGCGTAGCCCGGGTCGAAGCCGGCGGACACGTCGGAGGAGAGCATGCGGCTGCGGGCGAGTGCGCGGCGCAGGGCCAGCGGGCTGCCCTCGCCGGCGAGCGTCATGATCTCGGCGACGGTGTTCTCGAAGAAGCGGCTCGTCATGCCGGTGGCGCCTACGGAGCCAATCTCCTCCTTGTCGACGATGAGCGTGATGCTCGTGCGCTCGACATTGGCCACATTGATCTGGGCGAGCATGGAGGGATAGGCGCAGACGCGGTCATCGTGGCCATAGCCCAAAATCATGGAGCGGTCGAGGCCCATGTCGCGGGCGGGGCCGGCGGGCACGACCTCGATCTCGGCGGAGAGGAAGTCCTCCTCCTCGACGTCGTACTGCTCCTTGAGGATGTCCAGGAACATCTGCTTGACGGGCTCCTTGGGGGCGTCCTTGTCGTCCTCGTCAAACTTGACGGGACGGCCGCCCACGATTACGTCGAGGATCTCGGCGTCGACGGCGTCCTTGGCGGGCTTGGCCATCTGCTCGCTCGAGAGGTGGATCAGCAGGTCGGAGATGGTAAAGACCGGATCGTCCGCCTTGTCGCCGATGTTGATGTCGACGGTAGTGCCGTCCTTTTTGCAGATGACGCCCACGAGTGCGAGCGGGGAGGCCACCCAGTGGTAGCTCTTGACGCCGCCATAGTAGTGCGTGTCGAGGTAGGCCATGTCGCCGGCCTCGAAGGCGGGGTTCTGTTTAAGGTCCAGGCGCGGCGAGTCCACGTGGGCGCCCAGGATGTTAAAGCCCTGCTCGAGCGGGGCGGTGCCCAGGTTGACGAGCATGAGGTCCTTGCCGTGATTGGCGGCGTACACCTTGTCGCCGGCCTTGAGTGCGCGGCCCTCGGCGATCACGGTCTCCAGATTGACGTAGCCCGCCTCCTCGGCCATCTTGATACCGGTCTTGACGCACAGGCGCTCGGTCTTGTTCTCGCTCAAAAACTGCTTATAGCCGCGGCAAAGCTCCTCGAGCTCCTCGATCTGCTGTGGCGTGTACTTTTTCCATGCGCAGGGACGCTCCATAACGCAGGCTCCTTTCGGATCGATCGTGCTGGTTGATGTACCGTGAGCCATCGTATCACGCGCGGGCCCGCGGCGGCAGGGAAGCCTGATGTGCAGTGGCCTTGGGACGGGGAGCGTGTAAACTGGTGTGAGCAAACCGTGCCCAGCCCAAAGCGAGGTATTCAATATGTCTGACAAGCGCCGTACCTTTGCCGTCATCGACGGCAACTCGCTCATGCACCGTGCCTTCCACGCCGTGCCGCCCACCATGAACGCGCCGGACGGTCGCCCCACCAACGCGATCTTTGGCTTTCTGAATATGTTTCTTAAGATGATCGATGCCTTTGACCCCGACGGTGTGGTCGTGGCGTTTGATAAGGGCAAGCCGCGCGTGCGTATGGAAATGCTGCCGCAGTATAAGGCGCAGCGCCCGCCCATGGACCCCGATCTGCACGCGCAGTTTCCGATGATCAAGGAGCTGCTCACCGCGCTCAACGTGCCGATTCTGCAGTCCGAGGGCTGGGAAGGCGACGATATCCTGGGAACCATGGCGCGCCTGGGTGAGGAGGCCGGCTGCGACATGCTGCTGGTGACCGGTGATCGCGACATGTATCAGCTCGTGACCGAGCACGTCAACGTGGTCTCGACCCGCAAGGGCCTGTCCGACGTGGCGATCATGACGCCCGAGAGCGTGGACGACCTGTATCACGGCATTACGCCGGCGCTCGTGCCCGATTTTTACGGTCTGAAGGGCGATACGTCGGACAACATTCCCGGCGTACCGGGTATCGGCCCCAAAAAGGCGAGCGCGCTCATCGCACAGTACGGCAGCTTGGACGAGGTCATCGCGCATGCCGACGAGGTCAAGGGCAAGATGGGCGAGAACCTGCGTGCGCACATCGATGATGCGCTGCTGAGCCGCAAGGTTGCGACCATTCGCACCGATGCGCCCGTCGAGCTCGACTTTGAGGCGACGTCCTTCCCCGCATTTTCCGCCGACGAAGTCTCCGCGGCGCTGGGTACGCTTGGTATCACCGCCATGCAGAACCGTTTCTTGTCGCTGATCGGTGGCGAGGGTGGGGCTGCGGCCACTGCCAGCACGTTTGAGATACCCACGGTTTCGCGTGCCGCCGCTGGCGACGCCGAGGCACTTGCCGCCGTGGCGGCCGAGGTTGTCCGTGCGATCGCGGCGGGCGAGTGGATCGCCGCCGTGGTGGACGATGACAAGGAGGAGGGTGCGCTCTTTGGCTTGACGCGTACGCTGTGGCTGGCGACGTCCAAGGGGCTCTTTGCGCTCGAGGAAGCCGATGGCAGCACGCCCGCCGCTGTCGAGGGCTTCAATTTTGTCCACGGCGTGATCGCCGGCGTGCTTGCGCGTCTGTTTATGGAGGGCCGCGTGGCGAGCCCGGACATGAAGACGCTGCTGCACGAGCTTTCGCCCATCGATTCTTCCGAGTCCGAGCTCATGGATCCGCTGACAGTCGATTCCACGCGCATCTTCGACACCGTGGTTGCTGCCTACCTGCTGGATTCCGACCGCTCCGAGTTCGATGAGGCGTATCTGGCCGATACCTATCTGCAGATGGCGCTGCCTGCGGCGCGCGGTGCAGAGGATGCCGGCGAGGACGCTCCGGCGCCTGCCGCCCGTACTGCGGCTCTGACGCTGGCGCTGGTCGCACCGTTGCGCGACCGCATGGCCCGCGAGAACGCCGCCAACGTGTTCGATGGCATCGAGATGCCGCTCGTGCCGGTGCTTGCTAAGATGGAGCGCGCGGGCATGCTCGTGGATCCCGACCGCCTGCACAGTCTGTCCGAGGGGCTTGCTACCCAGATTGCCGAGGTCGAGCGCAGCATCCGCGATCTGGCAGGCGACGAGACCTTTAACATCGGCAGCCCTATGCAGCTCTCGCACGTGCTGTTTGACGTTATGGGGCTTCCGACCAAGGGGCTCAAAAAGACCAAGCGCGGCTACTATTCGACCAACGCCAAGGTGCTGAGCGACCTTGCCCGTGACCACGAAATCGTGCGTCTGATCTTGGATTGGCGCGAGAAGTCCAAAATCAAGTCCACCTATTTGGACACGCTGGGCCCGCTACGCCGTGGTGACGGTCGCGTGCACACCACGTACAACCAGACCATCACGGCAACGGGGCGTCTGTCTTCGAGTGATCCCAACCTGCAGAACATCCCGACGCGCTCTGAGCTGGGCCGTACCGTCAAGACGGCGTTTTCGGCAGGCGAGGGCAGCGTCTTTTTGGCGGTGGACTACTCGCAGATCGAGCTGCGTCTACTGGCGCATCTCTCGGGTGACGAGCACCTGGTGCGCGCCTTTAACGAGGGCGAGGACTTCCATGCCGAGACGGCGGCGCGCGTGTTTGGTGTGCCGGTGTCCGAGGTAACGCCCGACTTGCGCAGTCGCGCCAAGGCCGTGAACTTTGGCATCGTGTATGGTCAGCAGGCCTACGGCCTGTCGCAGTCGCTGCATATCTCGATGGCCGAGGCACGCGATATGATCGACCGCTACTACGAGGCCTACCCGGGCGTGCGCACGTTCCTCGACAACGTGGTTGCGCGCGCCAAGCAAACGGGTTACGCCGAGACCATGTACGGCCGCAGGCGCCATATTCCCGAGCTCAAGGCCAAAAACCCACAGCTCCGCGGCTTTGGTGAGCGCACGGCCATGAACCATCCCATGCAGGGCACCGCGGCCGACATTATCAAGATCGCCATGGCCCGCGTAAGCCGCCGCCTGGAAGAAGAGGGTTTTGCCGCCCACATGATCTTGCAGGTACACGACGAACTGGACTTTGAGTGCCCCGTCAACGAAGTCGAGCGCCTAACCACCATGGTCCGCGACGTCATGGAACACGTAGTAGGCCTCCGCGTACCCCTCATTGCCGAAGCCAGCACCGGCATAACCTGGGCCGACGCCAAGTAAAGACGTGCCAACAGCCCCAAGGTAACCAAACAAGAAGGGAGCCCCTCGTCAGCAAGGAGCTCCCTTCATCCAATTAAATTCAGCCAAAGTATCTAGGCGCCAAGACGCCATCCAGGCGGCAAGCAAGTAGCCCAAGGACCTGGCCGGGCGAGGCGGGTAAGTTTTTCGTAGATTCCGCACGAGCCGGAAAGCACTAAATGTGCTTTCCGAGCGAGCCCAGGACCTGACCGAACGAAAAACTTACCCGCCTCGCCCGGCCAGGTCCGACGAGCAACGTTAACGTGCTGCCAAGATGGCGTCGATGAGCGTCAGTACGCCCCCGTCGTTGTTGCTCGGAATGCGCCACTTAGCATGCGCGTTCATATGCTCCTCGGCATTGTCCACGATAAAGCTGTGTCCGACGCGCTCGAGCATGGGGATGTCGTTGTAGGTATCGCCCACGGCGGCCGCGTCGGCGATATCGATGCCCAGGTGATCGCACAGGTGCGCGACGCCCGACCCCTTGTCGACGCCCAGGTTCATAAAGTCGATCCACTCGCGGCCCGCATTGGTGACGTAGAGCTGATCCGAGAACGCGGGGCTATAGGTCTCGCGGAATGCGGGCTCGGCATCGTAGGCAGGGAAAAAGATCGAAATCTTGTTGGATTCGATGTCAATGCCCTCAAAGCTATCGACGTAGTTGATCGTGTTGTAGTAGACGCTGATCTCGTCGTGGTATTGATGGTCGCGGGCAAGTACGTAGAACTCGTCGAAGCAGCACAGGACGGGGACGGCGCGCGGATCCTCCGAGGCGCGGCTCAAGACCTGCTGATACAGCGCCACGTCGATAGTGCTCTTATAGATATAGTTGCCGCGATAGATAACGCAGGCTCCGTTATCGGGGCAAAAAGCGATGCGGCTCTTGATGTCCTCAAACATTTCTTCGAGTTTGGGGGCGGGGCGTCCGCTGGCGGGGCAGAACACGATGCCAGCCTTGGCGAGCTTGTCCAGGCGCTCGTCGAGGCCCTGAGGCAGTACGCGCTCGTCAGTCAGTAACGTCTTGTCCATATCGACGGCGAGAATCTTAATGTTGCCGATATTGGCGTCTGATTCGTAAGTCTGCATAAAACGCGCCTTTCGGTTTCCAGAATGTTTCGGGCGTAATGACCCTCTACTTGGTAGTCGGGCGTATTTTCGCAGGATTGGCGCATATTTGCATCATCATTCACAAAGTAATGAAAAAACTTTTCAGAAATTTGAATTTGTCGCTTGTACAGCAGGCACTTTAGCGTAATATAGCGACCATCGAAAACGGAGACGGAAAAACAACCGCTTACCGAGGAAAAGGTACCGTTTACGATATTAGAATTGCGCCCGGCGATAGGTGAAAGGAGAGGCAGATGCAGTTCGTAAAGATCATCACCACTGCAGACAATGCCATCCGACGCCAGCGCGCAATTTCCCGACGACGATAACAATCGTCTCTGTCCGCATGGGGCGAATTGCCTCAACAGAGTCATTTTGAGGTCGTCGGGTTTTAGCACGACATAGACGCATGTTTCTAGGGCATGTTGTGCTGCTTTTTGCTATTTAACCTGATATCGCACGGTTTTTGACCTCGAAATGACTTGCAACTGACCGATGTTCTAACTAGCTACCAAGGGCGAAAGGAAACAGCCATGAGCAAGGAAAAAGTCGTTCTCGCATATTCCGGTGGTCTTGATACATCCGTATGTGTCAAGTGGCTCCAGGACGAGAAGAATCTCGATGTCGTTTGCGTCTGCGGCAACGTGGGCCAGGAGGAGACCGGCCTGGATGCCAAGAAGCAGAAGGCGCTCGACCTGGGCGTTCTTGATTGCCAGGTGCTCGACCTGCGCGACGAGTTCTCCGATGAGTTCCTGACTAAGGCCATCGCCGCAAATTCCATGTACGAGAACAAGTACCCGCTGCTCTCCGCCCTGTCTCGCCCGCTGCTCGCCAAGAAGCTTGTCGAGGTCGCTCACGAGTTTGGCGCGACCTACGTCGCTCACGGCTGCACCGGCAAGGGTAACGACCAGGTTCGTTTTGAGGCTGCCGTCAAGGCCCTCGACCCCGAGCTTAAGGTTATCGCCCCGGTTCGCGAGTGGGATCTGAAGTGCCGTCCCGACGAGGTCGCCTATGCCCACGCCCACAACGTGCCGGTTCCCGAGGGTGCCAACGACAACCCTTATTCCATCGACGACAACCTGTGGGGTCGTGCCATTGAGTGCGGCCACCTGGAGGATCCCTGGAACGAGCCGCTCGACGACGCCTGGGTTATGACCAAGAATCCCGAGGACACGCCCGACACCCCGACGTATACCGAGATTGAGTTTGAGGCCGGCAAGCCCGTCGCCGTCGACGGCAAGAAGATGAAGCTCTCCGAGATCGTCATCGCCCTCAACAAGATTTCGGGCGACAACGGTTTTGGCCGTCTCGACCTGGTCGAGGATCGTCTGGTGGGCCTCAAGAGCCGCGAGTGCTATGAGGTTCCCGGAGCCCTGACGCTCATCACCGCCCACAAGGCGCTCGAGGACATCTGCGTAGAGGGCGACCTGCTCAAGACCAAGATCAAGCTCGAGCAGGATTGGGCCACCGCCGTGTACAACGGCCAGTGGTACAGCCCGCTCAAGAACGCGCTCGACGCGTTTATGGCCGACACCCAGAAGTTCGTGACCGGCACTGTCCGTCTGAAGTTCTTTAAGGGCAACTGCCATGTCGTCGGCCGCAAGAGCCCGTTTAGCCTCTATGACTACGGTCTGGCAACCTACGATCGCGACACCACGTTTGACGAGAAGGCCAGCGCCGGCTTTATCGAGATCGACACGTTGTCGCTCAAGACGTGGGCTAAGGTCCAGGGCCCCAGCTCCGCTGCCGCCCAGGCGTAAGGCTTCCTTCCTTTCCTTGGTATCCGCGCGGCCCATCCGCGTGATACATAACGGGCGCATGGGGTCCCTACCTTTCGTTATGCTTGCTGACACTTCTTAACATCGGTGGCCCCTACGTTCCGCCCGCATATATGATGCCGCACCTGCGGCTGAGTCCGAGCCCCGCCGGGGTTGTCCGGCGGGGCTCTTACTATCAATTTGACGGCCTTGTGCCTATATATATCTAAGGAGTCCCCATCATGTTGAATGCTCTTGCCCATGCTCTGCTTGCCCTTGCCCCCGAGCTCGATGCCGCGAAGGTCGAGGAGGTTCCTATGAGCCTGAAGGCCTGGATCGATGGTTCGCAGGGCAACATCCGGAGGGAGACGCTGGGCGCCAAGTGCATGGTGCGTCACTTCTTTGCTAATTAGGCCGCTCGTCCCGCGCGTGGCGTGGGGATGTGCAAAACTGGCTATTGGTAAATTGTTTTAACGGCGCCTCGTAGTTCGCTGACGCTGGCGCGCTGGTATTTGATGAAAGGGGACGGTCCCATGGCTCTTTGGGGTGGTCGTTTTGAGGCGGGCGTGGCCGAGGTCACGCAGGAATTTGGCGCATCGCTGCCGGTCGACAAGCATCTCTATAAGCAGGATATCGCCGGTTCCAAGGCGCATGCCAAGATGCTGGCCGCGCAGGGCATTATCAGCGCCGAGGACGAGCAGGCGATTGCCAAGGGTCTGACCCAGATCGAGCAGGATATTGATGCCGGCAACTTTACGTTCGACATCAACGACGAGGACATCCATATGTCCATCGAGAGTGAGCTGACGCGCCGCATCGGCGAGGCGGGCAAGCGCCTGCATACTGGCCGTTCGCGCAACGACCAGGTGGCGACCGATACCCGCCTGGGCGTCAAGGCACTGGCCAAGGAGCTTATGGAGGCCAACCTACAGCTGCGCCACGTATTGGTGGATGCCGCCAAGAAGTATGACAGGGTCATTCTGCCGGGTTATACGCATATGCAGCATGCGCAACCCGTGCTGCTGTCGCACCATCTGCTGGCGTATTCCTGGATGTTCGCGCGTGACTTTACGCGTCTGAAGGCCGCCTTCGACGCTGCCGACAAC
>URIA01000031.1 GCA_900547765.1 uncultured Collinsella sp.
ACGATATGGCACCGTGGGGACACATGTATGTCAATCCTGGTCTAACAGAGCCTTTGTTATTGCCATGGCCGGCGTCGGAGCCCTGGTCTGGGGTATCCGTAAGCGCTAGGCACGCTGGTAGCGCCCGGGGCCAAAAGGCCCCGGGCGGCCGGCGGGGAGCCAGAACATAGCCCCCACCCCCACCCCCAGCCGTCACGGAGGTATCTCCCTCCTCCGTGGCGGCGCTTTTGTGCGTAGGCGAGAAGGGCTTGCCACGAAATTGGCCCATCTACTACGTTTAGCCCCTTACCCCCAACCATGCCAAAAAACGCGAAAACAAAACCGCAGGTAGAACGCCTGCAGTTTTCTGGAAAACAGGGGTATGGTTGGGGGTATCGAGTCAAACGTAGTAGATGGGCCGATTTCGTGGTTGGCGCCGCCAAATGATCCCCCGGGGACGGAGGAAAACGGATCATTTTGGTCCCACGCGGCTGGTGGGTGCGTTCGCGCAGGACCGTTCAAACAAAACTATGCCGGTTTACGGGGCTAAACTCAGGACTCCCATCCATACCCGCGTTTTCTGCAAAATGACGGCTCGTCTACCTGCGGTTTTATTTTCACGAATATCGGCATGGTTGGGGACTCGTGACTCAGCCCCGGAAACCGGCATAGTTTTGAAATGGCATTAAATCGATGGCAGCCATTTTGCTATGCCGGAGCGGTCGGCCGTTGGGTAATTACCCTCGCAGGTAGGCGATGGCGATTTGGGTGCGGTTGCGCAGGCCCATTTTGGCCAGGATCGAGCTGATGTGGTTGCGCACCGTGCCTTCTCCCATATAAGCCGTGGCGGCAATCTCCTTGTTATCGAGGCCGCGGGCGATGAGCTCGGCGACTTCGAACTCGCGGTCGGTCAGGCTGACAAAGGCTGCGGGCCGGCGGGGCGTGTCGGCCTCGGCGTCCGCCCCATCAAAATCGACGTCTTCGATTGCCTTGCCCTCCAGCACGCGCTTACCGTCCATGACCTGCGCCAACGCTGGCGGGATGGCGGCGACGTCTGTCTTGATCAGGTAGCCGCGAGCGCCCAGCTTGAGCGCCGACACAATGTACTCGTCATCCGAGAACGTGGTCAGAAACACGACGCGCGCCGCGGGGTCGCGCTCAAGAATCTCGCGCGCCGCCGAAAGGCCGTCGCGTCCCGGCATCTGGATGTCGAGCAGCGCGATGTCGGGGGCGTGCTCGGTGTAGAGCGCGACCGCGTCGTTGCCGTTGGCGCCGGTGTCCACGACTTCGATTTGCGGCTGGGCACCCAGGATAATCTTGAGCGAGTCGACCACCAAACGGTCGTCGTCGACAACAATGAGCCTCATCGGGCCTCATCTCCTTGCTGTTTGGGGACGGCGGCAAACACGCGCCAGCCGGGGGCGCCGGCGCGCGGCCCGGCGGTGAAGGTGCCGCCAAGTACCTCGACGCGCTCGCGCATGGAGCCGAGCCCCATGCCTGCCGCGACGCCGCGACCGCCCGCCTGGATCCCGCCCTCGCCGTCGTCGGTAACGATGAGCTGGTAAAACGACGGATGCTCCATGCATCGCACGGTGACGTTTCGAGCGTGGGCATGGCGCATGGTGTTAGAGAGTGCCTCGCGCAGGACTGCTGCAAAGCAGTTGACGACGTTGGCGGGCGCATGTTCGGCCAAAACCTCAAGCTCAATCTGCGGACCGCCGTCCGAGCGCACGTCCTCAACAATGCGCTCGAGCTGCACGGAGAGGTCGGCGGCGTTGTCGTTGAGCGCATGCACGCTCGAGCGCACGAGTTGGAGTGCCTCGTCAACGGTGTGCTTGACGTCGGCGAAGTCGGCGGCGACGCCGGGCTCGTTGGCGTGGACCACGCGCAGGGCCTCGGTCTGCAGCGAGGCGCGCGTGAGTTGGTGGCCGACGTTATCGTGGATCTCGCGCGCGATGCGGGCGCGCTCGGCGAGCGTCGCGAGCTCGACCTCGTAGTCCTGGCGGTCGGCAAGGTCGCGGTTGCGCGCCTCGAGCGCAAGGGCTCGTTCCTGCAGCTCGTCGCGGGTGCGGCGCATGCGCTCCTGCTCGCGCTCCAGCTGTGCGGTGCGCAGCGACAGTAAAGTGGCGGCGACCGAAAGGATGGCGGTCAACAGCAGCGCGCGGGCGGGAAGCATGTCGGTGCGATAATCCGCAACGAGCGCGAAGACAAAAGTGGCGGCCACACCCAGTGTGGGCCATGCGTGCTCGCGGCGCACACGCTGAGCGATGTCGTAGAAGGCGAGGGGTGCAAACGGCGCAAAGGACGGCACAAAGACGGCCGCGATGATGTAAGCGTAGCTCGCGGCCTCGCTCGCGCGACGCGCGCGTTCCCCCCGTGCGACTTCTGCCGCCGAAGTGGCTATAACGCCAAGGCAAAACGCCGTAACCAAGCGGGCATCTACAGCAAGGCCCAAGGCGGCTGCGATGCAGCACGCCAACACGATCGATTTGTCGAAAAGCCTGTTCATACGGGTATTGTACGCGATGGCGCGCGCGGCGATTGCGCAGGTGCCGCAACCGTGACATTCCTCCTGCGCCTCCTTCTGTGCCGTCGCCCCGCCGCACTCGTGACAAAGCTCACTGGTGCGCGCCGCCCGCTCCTGCGATGATGCAATCGTACCGGGCCGCGATCAACAGAAGGGCCGCCTCATGACTGACATCGTCCACGTCGAAAACCTCGTCAAGCGCTACGACGATCTTATTGCGCTCGACCACTTTAACCTGAACATCGCCCCCGGCGAGATCTTTGGTCTGCTCGGCCCCAACGGCTCGGGCAAGACCACGTCCATCAACTGTATCCTGCAACTGCTTGCCTACGACAAGGGCACCATCGAGCTGTTCGGCGAGCCCATGACGCCCGCCCGCTACGACCTTAAGCGCCGCATTGGCGTGGTGCCGCAGCAGGTAGCGGTGTTTGACGAGCTCACGGTACGCGAGAACATCGACTATTTCTGCAGTCTCTACGTAAACGACCGCAAGCGCCGCCGCGCGCTGGTGGACGAGGCAATCGACTTTGTCGGCCTGGGCGACTTTGCCAAGTTCCGCCCCGGCAAGCTCTCGGGTGGTCTGGCGCGCCGCCTTAACATCGCCTGCGGCATCGCGCACAAGCCCGAGCTCATCTTTTTTGACGAGCCCACGGTGGCGGTCGACCCACAGAGCCGCAACGCCATCCTGGAGGGCATCTGCCGCCTGCGCGACGAGGGTGCCACGGTGGTGTATACCAGCCATTACATGGAGGAAGTCGAGCAGATCTGCAGTCGCATCATGATCATGGACGGCGGCCGCGTGTTGGCGCAGGGCACCAACGACGAGCTCAAGCGCATGATCCAGATGGGCGAGAAAATCGTGATCGAGGTCGGCGAGGTGCCGAGCGCGGCACTCGCCGCCGTTGCGAGCCTGCCGCACGTCTTGGACCTGGCGGCGACGGCGGGCCAGCTCACGTTCTCGTGCGAAGCGAGCCCGCACAACCTGACCGACATTCTCGACGCGCTGCGCTCGTTCGACGTGCCGCTCGGCCGCATTTACTCCGAGCCGCCGACCCTCAACGACGTGTTCCTCGAGATCACCGGCCGCGAGCTGCGCGACTAGGGGGCGGCCATGTTCAACACCATCATTACCACGCTCAAGACGCTGCTGCGTCGGCCGAGCACCTGGGTCTGGGGCGCGGTCTTTCCCGTTGCGCTTTCCACGATGTTCATGTTTATGTTCGCGAACCTGAGCTCCGACGGCAAGGTCGACCCGGTGCCGGTTGCCGTTGTCGCCGACGAAGCCTGGGGCGCTTCGACCTTTAAGGATGTGGCGACGTCGCTGTCTAAGGAAGGTGACGATCAGCTGCTCGAGATCCACGAATGCGACGACGCTGCCGCCGCGAACCACGCGCTCAAGGCCGGCGAGGTCGCGGGCATCTACACGGTCGACGCCGCGGGCACGCCCAAGCTCACGCTGCTTTCGAGCTATGACAGCTCGCGCGCCTCGTCGGTGCTCACCGACCGCAGCATCCTGGAGACGGTGGCAAGCTCGTATACGCAAAATGCCGAGCTCATGGCCCAGATTGCCCAGGACAACCCGGCGGCGCTTGCCGACCCGGAGGCGGTTGCCCGCGCCCTGTCGCTCGAGGGCGGAACCCGTCGCGTGAGCCTGACGCGCACCACGCCCGACGGCACGACCATTTACTATTACGCGCTCTTTGGCCTGGTCGCGATGATGTCTGCCGAGTTTGCCGCTCTGAGCGTCGTCGACCTGCAGCCCAATCTGTCGGGCCTTGGCGCACGCCGCTGCGTGGGCGGCCTTTCCAAGACGGCGTCGCTGGCCGGCATCTTTATCGGCTCATGGCTGGTCTCCTTTGCCTCGATGGCGGTCGCGATCGGCTACGTGCGCCTGGTCGTCGGCGTCGACTTTGGCGGGCGCGAGGGGCTCTGCCTGGTGGGCGGTGCCGCCTCCGCGCTTGCCGCGACGGGCCTGGGACTCTTTGTCGGCACGCTGCCCGTTAAAGGCGGCAAGGCGTCCAAGTCGGGCATTCTCACGGGCTTCGCCACCACGTGCGCCCTGTTCGCCGGCCTTTACGGCGAGCCGGCGATGGCGCTTGCCGACGACGTCGCCCGCGCCTGCCCGGCCGAGTGCTGGCTCAATCCCGTCAAGCTCATCTGCGACATGTTCAACCGCCTGTATTTCTTTGAGGATCTGGGTCCCTTCGCCGTGCGCGCGGGCGCGCTTGTCCTGATGGCCCTGGTGTTTGTCGCTGCCGCCACGCTGATCTTTGGAAGGAGTCGCTATGAGCACCTTTAAGACTGCGCTTCGCATGGCGCTTGCGCACCCGTTCTACCTGCTCATCTATACGGTGTTCATCTCGCTCATGGGCGTGTTCATCGCGGCGTCGGTGAGCTGGAATTCGTCGCAGCTTACCGAATACAAGCCCTACGACGCCAACGTGATCGTGGTCGATCGCGACAACAGCGACCTTTCGCGGGCGCTCACCAAGCACTTGGGGTCGCGCTTTGACCTGGTTACGGGCGTCGGCGACGATACGTACGATCTTGCGGACGCGCTCTCCAAGAGCAACAGCGCCAAGGGCAGCGCCGACTGCGTGTTCTTTATCCCGGAGGGGTTTGAGGACGATCTTGTTGCAGCCGCCCGTGCGGGGGAGGCCCTGCCCAAGCTCGACGTGACCTATGGTTCCGGCACCATGGCGGCGGCGCTTTCGTCCGCCGAGGCCTCGCGCTGGATCTCGCTCGCGGGCGCTGCGGCGGCGCTTGAACCCGCTGCCTCCAACGGTGACGTCGCAAGGGCCGCCGAGCACGCGGCCGCAAAGCGCGCGGAGGTCCAGATCGAGCAGGTCAAGGTCGACTCGACTGCTGCTACCACGCTCGAGTCGTACTTCAACTTTGGCGCGTACGCGATCATCTCGTCGGTCATCGTGTCGGTGGGACTGGTGTTTTCGGGCATGAACGAGCCCGAGCGCGTGCGCCGCATGGAGGCCAGCCCGGTCTCTGAGCGCCAGCGTTCGCTCGCTGTGTTCGCGGCCGCCGCCGTGCTCACCGTCTGCATCTGGCTCGTGTCGAGCATGATGGGCGTCGTGGGCTTTGCCAGCGCGGTTGCCGAGGTCGGCGTGGGTCGCGTGTGCCTGGCGCTGGCGGCAACGTTTGCCCTGGCGTGCACGCCGCTGGCTGTTGGCTTTACGCTGTCGAGCCTGGGCGCGCGCGAGGAGCTGCTCAACGGTGTGGGCAACCTGCTCGGCATGCTCATGACGTTTTTGGGCGGCGCCTGGATGCCGCTGTCGCTCATGGGCTCGGCCGTGCAGACGGCGGCGCACTTTGTGCCGACGTATTGGGTGAACGACGCGATCGGCAAGGCGCTCGCCGCGGACCTGACGTTCACCGTGCTGGGCGACATCGCCTGCGATCTGGGCGTCACGGTGCTCTTCGCCGCCGCCATCGCCGCCGTAGGCCTAGCCCTCGCGCACAACAAATCCCACGCCTAGCCACCTAGTCATTGGCGACGTTCTTAAACGACTGGTCGCTGGGGACAGTCTTTGCCGATTCGCCGGCTCGCCGGCCGGGCTGGCAAGGACTGTCCCAATATGTCGGCACTTGGGGACCACTCATTGGGGACAGACTTAAATGAGCGATTTCACTCATTTAAGTCTGTCCCCAATGAGTAGGTTGGAAAATAGTTCGCGCACGTCGCTTAAAAATAGTTCACCTGGGTTTACTATTACCCTAGAAAAGTAGCAACAGGCTAACAACGGGGGATAGCATGGCGACAAAGCAAGCCTATGTCCAGGTCAAAGGGCTCAAGAAACACTACGGCGACGGTGATGCACGCCTGACGGTGCTCGACGGCATCGACACGTCCATCAACCGCGGCGAGATCTGCGTCATGCTGGGGCCCTCGGGCTCGGGCAAGTCGACCTTTCTCAACCTGATCGGCGGCCTGGAGGATGCCGACGGCGGCTCCATCATGGTGGACGGCTGCGATCTCACGGCGCTCAAGCCCGCCGATCTGGGCGAGTACCGACGCCGCGAGCTGGGCTTTGTCTTCCAGTTCTACAACCTGGTGCCCGACCTTACCATCAAGGAAAACATCGAGGTCACGGCGCACCTGTCCAAAAACCCGCTCAATGTCGACGATCTGCTGCGCTCGCTGGGCCTCTACGAGCACCGCAACAAGTTTCCGCGCCAGGTCTCAGGTGGCCAGCAGCAGCGCTGCGCCATCGGCCGTGCGCTCGTCAAAAATCCGGGCCTGCTGCTGTGCGATGAGCCCACGGGCGCGCTCGACTACAAGACATCCAAGGAAATCTTGCGGCTCATGGAGGATGTCAACCGCACCTACGGCTGCACCATCATCATTGTCACCCACAATGCCGCCATCGCGCGCATGGCAAATCGCGTGCTGCGCCTGCGCGACGGCCGCATCGTCGAGGACGAGCTCAACGAGTCGCCCGTTGCGGCCGCCGATCTCGATTGGTAGGCGACGCCATGACACCTCTCGCAAAACGTCTCCCGCGCGAGCTGCGCCGCAATATCGGCAAGTACCTGGGCATCTTTTTGCTTATGTGCGGAAGCATCGCCCTTACCTCGGGCTTTTTGCTCGCGGCGCATTCCATCGGCTGCCTCATTGATGACATGCGCGAAGACTACACGATTGAGGACGGCCGCGTAACTACCTCCTTCGAGGCCACCGACGAGCAGCTCAAGGCTGCCGAAGACGCGGCTGAGGACGTCGGCGGCGTTACGCTCTGCAAGAACTTCTCTATCGACGCCATCATCAAAAAGGCGTCCGGCGACGATGGCACCAAGCGCACCCTGCGCACCTACGCGCATCGCACCAAGGTCGACATTGCGTCCTACTGCGAAGGCAAGCAGCCAAAGGCGGACAACGAGGTGGCTATCGACCGCGTCTTTGCCACCAATAACGACCTCGCCATCGGCGATAAGGTCGAGCTCGAGGGGCGCACCTACACCATCTGCGGCATCATGACGCAGCCCGATAGCCAGGCGTTGTTCCTCGACAATTCGGACTTTACGGTGAACACCATCACGTATGGTGTCGCCGAGGTCACCGACGCCGGTTTTGCCGCGCTTGAGGACGCCGGCGGCGCGCCTGCCTACACCTACTCCTTTACCTTTACCGATCGCGACCTCCCCACCGCGGATCGCATCGATACGGAGCAGGATATGGTCGAGGCGCTGGCCGATGCCGATGCGCGCGTGGACGATCTGATCGATGCCGATTCCAACCAGGGCATTGGCTATGCGTGCGACGACGTGGACGGCGACTCCATGATGTGGATGACGTTGCTCGACATCATCATCGTGATCATGGCGTTCGTCTTTGTGGTCCTTACCGACGCCACCATCGAGGAGGAGAGCGCCATCATCGGCACGCTGCTCGCCAGCGGCTATCGCCGTCGCGAGATCGTGCTGCACTACCTGGCACTTCCCGCCATCGTGGGCGTGGCCGCGGCGCTTTTGGGCACCGCACTCGGCGTTGTGTTCTTTACCGAGCCCATGCGCGGTCTCTACTACGGCTCGTACAGTCTGCCGCCCTTCCAGGTGTACTGGAGCTGGGAGATCTTTGTGAAGTGCGCCGTGGTCCCCGCCGCCGCGCTCATTCTCATCACGCTGGTGGGCCTGCTCCGCAAAATGGGCAAGACGCCGCTGGAGTTCCTTCGCCACGAGGCGAGCGGCAAATCGGGTACCAAGCGTGGCCTGCAGCTGCCGGAGCGCATGGGCTTTGTTTCCCGCTTCCGCCTGCGCGTTTTGCTGCGCAACCTGGGCAACTTCGCCACGCTCTTCGTGGGCATCGCGTTTGGGTCGCTGCTTTTGCTCTTTGGCCTGGCGATCCTGCCCACGATGACGCACTATGCGGACAACCTCGAGACGAGCCTGGTCGCCGAGCATCAGTACACACTCAAGGCGCCGCTGGAGCTCGAGGGCACTGCCGAGGAGCGCGAGCAGTGGTCGGCACTCGAGCGCTTGCAGTCGGTTGACGGCGCGCTGCTTTCTGCCGCTCAGGATGCCGATGACGAGCTTGACGGCGCGGCCGATGCGGCGCAGACGGCAGCCGATGCCGCGACCGCATCTCCGTCTGCCGAGAGCCTGACCGCAGCGCAGGATGCGCTTGCCAAGGTCCAGGACAAGAAGGATGCGCTCTACGCGCGCCTTGACGATCTTGCCGATGCCCTTGGCTGCGACCGCGACGAGGCTATCGACCTGATCGACAAGGCCTCTAAGATCGACACTGACAACGACGATATCCACCCGGTCAATACGACCGACAACGGCGCGGGCGCAATCGCGCAGGCCGAGAAATATGCCGTTTACCAGCTGCAGTACGACCGTGGCGACGGTAATGGCGAGGAGACGATTTCTGTCTACGGCATCTCGTCCGATTCGCGCTACTGGAAGGGCCTCAACATCGGCGATGGCCGCGTCGTCTTTGGCGGCGGTCTGCTCGATAAGTTTGGCTGGAGCGAGGGCCAGAAGGTCACGCTCAGCGATAAGTACGAGGGCGAGCATTATTCCTTTGAGTACGCGGGCAAGGACTGTGCCTGGGGCTCCAAGTCGGACATGAACATCTATATGAGCATCGATGACTTTAACGAGCTGTTCGACAACGATGCCGCCTACTTTAACGGCTATGTGAGCAACGAGAAGCTCGACCTCGACGCGCGCTACTTTGCCGGCGACACCACGCCCGACGACATGCGCGCCGTGGGTGACCAGTTCATCGGCATGATGAGCAAAATGATCGGAATGATGATCGGGCTCGCGGTGTTTATCTTCCTGCTGTTTATGTACCTGCTGACCAAAGCGGTGATCGACCACAGCGCCCGTTCGATCAGCTACATGAAAGTCTTTGGCTATCGCGATAGTGAGATCTCGCATCTGTACATCCGCTCGATCACGCTGTGCGTGGCGGCGTCGCTCGTGCTGAGCCTGCCGGTCATTATTGGCTCGCTCACGGCCATCTTCCGCTCGATGCTGCTCGCCTACAACGGCAATATCGAGATCTACGTGCCCGCTTGGTCCATGGCTGCATGCGTCGGCATTGGCTTTGCGACCTACCTGGTCGTGGCGCTGCTACACACGCGCTCTATCAAGCGCGTCAGCCTGGCCGAAGCCCTCAAGGTGCAGGAGTAGTCATTGGGGACGTTCTTAAACGACTAGTCGTTGGGGACAGTCTTTGCCGGATCGCCGGCTCGCCGGCCGGGCGGCAAGCACTCATTTAAGTCTGTCCCCAATGAGTGCCTAACGACTCGGCGTTGCGCTTGACTTCGACCCTACTTCAACGGGTACCATCCTCTATGTCTGTAACGCCATATAGACCGAGGGGATATAACTATGACCGCAACTGCACCCACAGCACCCGCTAAGGTGTACTTTACCAACCTGCGCACGCATGCTCGCGAGAGCCAGCTCGACAAACTCAAGCGCCTCATTCGCCGCGCCGGCATTGAGCAGATCGACTTCGAGAACAAGTTTGTCGCCATCAAGATTCACTTTGGCGAGCTGGGCAACCTGAGCTTTTTGCGCCCCAACTACGCCCGCGCCGTCGCAGACGTCGTGAAGGAGCTGGGCGGCAAGCCCTTCCTCACCGACTGCAACACGCTCTACGTCGGTAGCCGCAAAAACGCGCTCGAGCACATCGATACCGCCTACCAGAACGGCTTTACCCCGTATGCCACGGGCTGCCAGATCATCATCGCCGACGGCCTCAAGGGTACCGACGAGGCGCTCGTCCCGGTCGAGGGCGGTGAGTACGTGCGCGAGGCAAAGATCGGTCAGGCGCTCATGGACGCCGACATCGTGATTAGCCTCACCCACTTTAAGGGCCATGAGCAGGCCGGCTTTGGCGGCGCCATGAAGAACCTGGGCATGGGCGGCGGCAGTCGTGCTGGCAAGATGGAACAACATGCCGCCGGCAAGCCGAACGTCTCGACCGAGCACTGCGTTGGCTGCCGTGCCTGCGAAAAGATTTGCGCGCACAACGCTGTCTCGTTCGACGGCACCCGCGAGCGCGAGCTTGCCAGCGGCGCTACTCGCACGGTGCACGTGGCCACCATCGACCACGATCGCTGCGTGGGCTGCGGCCGCTGCATTGCGGCGTGCAACCAGGACTGCATCAAGCCCGGCTATGACGCCGCGGCCGACGTGCTCAACTGCAAGATCGCCGAGTATACAAAGGCCGTTGTCGACGGCCGCCCGAGCTTCCACATCTCGCTTGCCATGGACATCAGTCCCAACTGCGACTGCCATCCCGAAAACGATACGCCTATCGTCAACGATATCGGCATGTTCGCGAGCTTCGACCCGGTCGCCATCGACCAGGCCTGCGCCGATGCCGTCATGGCATCCGAGCCGCTGCCCAACACCGAGCTCACCGATAGCGCGGCCAAGATGGAGCACAACCACGAGCATCTGGAGGGCGAGCAGGCCAAGGACCCCTTCTGCATCACGCATCCCGACACCGACTGGCGCGTGTGCATCGCGCACGCCGAGAAGATCGGCTTGGGCACGAGCGAGTACGAGCTCATTGAGGTCAAGTAGCACCTGTCTATTGGACATATCAAGCGCTTTTATAGCGCAACGTTAGCAAAAGCCGCCCGTGAGCACAGCGCTCATGGGCGGCTTTTCGGAAGTGCTAGGGGGTCAGATAGACCAGTAAACCGTACTATTTGCCTAAAAATACTCGTCGAGGAAGTTGTTGACTGTGTTCCAGTAGAGCTCGGGGTCAACTTGCGCACTCTTGGCGTGGGTGGCGCCATGGACGGTGAGCTTTTGCTTGACCTTGCTGGCGCACGCGTCGTAGTTTTGGTCGAGCATGCTGTACGGCACAAAGGTGTCTTGGTCACCGTGGATAAACAGCATGGGAACCGTCGCGCGCTTGAGTTGTTCCACGCTGCTCGCCTTATGAAAGTCGTAGCCCGCGCGCACGTTGCATACCAGGTTTGCTACATCGAGCAGGGGAAAGCTGGGCAGACCGAACACGTCCTTGAGCTGCAGAGAAAACTCGTCCCAAACACTTGTATAACCGCAGTCCTCGATAATGCATTTCACGTTTGCGGGCAGAGATTCCCCCGCGACGTTCATGGCGGTTGCCGCACCCATCGACTCGCCAAAGACCAGGATGCGCGCCTCGGGGTCAGCCTGAACGATTCGCTCGATCCATGCGACGATGTCGAGGCGCTCGGGCCAGCCCATGCCGATATAGTCGCCGCCGGAGCGCTCGTGGGCGCGGGCAGCGGGTGCGAGTACGTTCATGCCGCGGTCATGGAATCGTTTGGCGTATCGGGCCATACCGATGGGCTCATTGGTGTATCCGTGTAGGCAGACAGCGTAATTGTGTGTGGTCTCTGGGGCGGCAAAATACCAAGCGGCAAGTTCGGTTCCGTCATCTGCGGTGAGGCTGCTGCTCTCGCTATTCTCTTTAAACCACGCCCGCGCCTCGGTTTCCTCGGCATCCGGCTGCTCGCCTTCTTTTTCGTTCTTGCTATCCTGCATCATCTTCATGGTGTACGGCGCTTGGGGATTCAGGGCAAAGTCAAACAGAAAGTTGCCGGCAAACCCCAGGAGCGCGACAACGAGCACCAGCGCAACGATGCCGGCTATCTTGAGCTTTCGATGGGAACGTGCGTTTTGAGACATAAGAAGCTTTCCTATAAGATGTTAATACATCAACATTTAATGCAAGCGCATTATGGACGTTCGCCGTTGATGCGTCAACAGGCAAAGAATGGGTAAACAAAGGGTCACGTATGGTGCAAATTTCGCACGTACCCAGACGCTTTGATATAGTGTTGAGAACTCTTTACGTTGGAGGATGTAACCGGCATGTCCGATTCGAGCGACAGTTCTAAGCCGCGACCCAAGACCGCGGCCGTTCCACACTACACAGTGGGCGAGGAGATCATGAACTCCGTCACCCATGGTGTCGGCTGCCTGCTGGGTATCGCGGGCCTGGTGCTCCTGATCGTATTCGCCGCCCTGCGCGGCGGAGGCCCGGCCCATATGGCCGCGGCGATTGTCTATGGCGTCAGCATTATCCTCGAATACCTAGCCTCCACGCTCTACCACGCGATTCAGCCCGCGCGCGCCAAGCGCGTGTTTCGCATCATCGACCACAGCTGCATCTACCTGCTCATAGCCGGCAGCTATACGCCGTTTTGCCTCATCACGCTCGCAAACGACGGCGGCGCTGTGCTGTTCTTTGCCGTATGGGCCATCGCCATCATCGGCATCGCCCTCGAGTGCTTTATGCGCGAGCGTCAACCGCACTGGGTAAGCGGCCTGGTCTACCTGCTGATGGGCTGGCTCGTTGTCTTTAAGCTGCCCGAACTTGTTGCGCTGCTCAACCCCGTGGCACTTGCCCTGCTCGCCGTCGGCGGCGTGTGCTACACCGCGGGCGTGCCGTTCTATATCGCTAAAAACGTGCGCTATCTGCACAGCGTGTTTCACCTGTGGGTGCTCGCCGGCAGCATCTTCCAGTTCATGGCGGTGATCCTCTTCGTAATCTAGCGACCACGCCTGCGCGCCCGCGTTCTCGTTTGGGCGCCGGCGCAATTGCCGTATCCGCCATCAACGTTTTAACCTGACGTCCCGAATCTTGGAGGTTCGAGAAACTCCCGATGGACATAACCATCTCCCTTATCACCACCCTCGTTTTGACCCTCATCAACGGCTACTTCTCTATGTCCGAGATGGCGCTCACCACGGCCAAGCGCGCCGTGTTGGAGCACGAGGCCGAGGAAGGCGACAAGCGCGCCGAGCGTGCCATTAAGCTGGCTGCCGACTCCGACCAGCTGCTCGCCACCATCCAGGTTGCCATTACGCTCGTGGGCTTCGCCTCGTCCGCCGTCGCCTCGACGAGTCTGTCCGACCCGCTCGCCACGTGGCTCATGAGCTTTGGCATCGCGCCGCTCTCCGCCATCGCGCGCGGCCTGGCGCCGGTCATCATCACCGTCGCGGTCGCCTTCGTGTCCATCGTGATCGGCGAGCTCGTCCCCAAGCGCATCGGCCTGGCCAATGCCGAGGGCGTGTCAAAGCAGGTCGTGGGGCCGTTGTCGTTTTTCCAAAAGATCGCCCGTCCGCTCGTGTGGCTGACCGGCGCTTGCTCCGATGGCCTGGCCCGTATTCTGCGCATCAAGAGCGCCGACGACCGCCAAAACGTCTCGGAAGAAGAGATCAAGTACATGGTCTCGGAGCAGGACGATCTGCTCGACGAGGAAAAGCGCATGATCCACGAGATCTTTGACCTGGGCGACACCGTGGCTCGCGAGGTCATGGTGCCGCGCGTGGACACCACCATGTGCGAGGACGACGAGACGGTCGCCGACGTGCTGTCCACCATGCGCCAGACCGGCTTTAGCCGCATCCCCGTCTATCACGAGGACCCCGACAACGTCGCGGGCATCGCGCACATCAAGGACCTGATCCAGCCCGCGCTCGACGGCAAGGGCGACCAGCCCATCGCCGATTACCTGCGCGATGCCACCTTTGTGCCCGACACCAAGGACATCCTGCCGCTGCTGTCAGAGATGCAGACCTCGCACGACCAGATCGTGGTCGTCGTGGACGAGTACGGCGGCACGGCCGGCATCATCACCATCGAAGACATCGTCGAGGAGATCGTCGGCGAGATCGAGGACGAGTTCGACCCCGACAACAAGTACCTCACGCGCCTTTCGCGCCGCGAGTGGCTCGTTGATGGGCGTTTTTCGTGCGATGACGCGATTGAGCTTGGTTGGCCGCTTGAGGAAAGCGATGATTATGAGACCATCGCCGGCTGGATTTTGGAGCTTTGCGACTCGGTGCCCGACATCGGAGAGGTGTTTGAGGTCGCGGGGTACAAGTTTAAAGTGCAGTCGATGCGTGGCCAGCGCATCTCGCTCATTCGCGTGATCGCTCCGGCCGAAACCGATAAGAAGGATTTCGAGTCTTCGGTAAACGAGCCGACGACGTCGGGTGCGGGTTCCGCGAATCCGCACGACGGCGACGAGTAGGGCAAGGAAGAGTAGGGGAGAGTTATGGCAGGCCTGTTCAACATCCTTAAGGTCACCGTCAGCGAGGACAAGATCTGCGCGCATGTGCTGGTGAACCCCGGCATGCCGCTCATGACCTCGGAGGACATCGAGGCCACGGCGCGCGTGTACTACCTGGTACCGGCGATTGCCAAGCACCTGTGCCTGGGCGATTCCGGCCGCGAGTTCCAGGACTGCATGGGTCAGACCGAGCTCTGCCACCTGCTGGAGCACGTGACGGTCGAGCTCATGAACGAGACCGGTCTTGCCGGTAGCATCTCGTGCGGCCGCACGCGCGTAAGCGAGCATGACGAGCGTGTCTTTGAGGTCGAGCTTTCGTGCCCCGACGACGCACTGGCCATCGGTGCGCTGTCGTCGGCCACCTTTATGATGGACTGGGCGTACCTGCACGCCGACCAGCCTGCCCCCGACGTGGAAGGTACGGTCGCGGGCCTGCGCAACCTGGTGCTGGGCATGCGCGCCGAGGCCGAGGGCAAGGATCCTCACGAGGCCGTCGCTGCTGCGAACGGCGAAGATGCTGCCGAGGACGAGGGCGCTGACGAGGGCGATGTGCCGGTCGACGCCGAGCCCGTTGCCGATGCGACCGCCGAGCCCGTTCCCACCGAGCCCCAGGGCGTCCCCAACTTTGACGACGAGCCCCAGGTGGCGATTGATACCGAGGGCGCGGTTGCCGAGAACCACGAGGCCTCTGCTGCCGTCTTTGGCGGTGCGGCGACGGTTCCGGCAGGACCTGCGCATGAGGGCGGCCTGCCGCTCGTGGACGGCGCCGGCGAGGACCCGGGTGCCACGGCGGCCATGCCGGCTATGCCTCAGGAGTAGGCCTACGCGTTTATCACCATCACGTACCTGCGCCTTTGCCGTACGCAGATGAGCGGAGCGGCAAGTGATGCGCTGCGGGTATAATGGACAGCATTCAAACGGTGGGCACCGACGTGCCCGCAGGAGAGGAATGATCATGGGTAAGACTTTCAGCTTTGTCTCCGGCGCACTTTTTGGTGCTGCTGCTGGCGCTATTATCGGTGTTGCTCTGGCCCCGCGCTCGGGCGCCGAGACCCGCGCCATGGCTGCCGATATCGCCAACGACGCCTGGGACAATATGCGCGACACCTACGAGCACAGCGCCGAGGAGGCCCGTGCCGCGGTGAATGACTTTGGCCCGATGGTCGATGCTAAGACCGATGACCTGCGCGCCAAGGTCGACCTGGCCCGCGAGCGTATGGACCAGTTGCGTGAGCAGCTCAACGACGCCATCTCGGGCGGCAACGTGACGCCCGCTGCCGACGTCGTGGTCGAGAACGCCGCCGAGGCCGACACCGAGGCTGCGGAGCCCTCGACCGAGGCATAATGCGCGCTGGGGATTTTGTCGGCGCCAAGATCTATCGCAAGCCCACCGAGGACAAGCGCACCAAAAAGGACGGCACGCCGCGCAGCCCTAAAAAGCTCGGAAAGATACACTTCCCGGTCTTTACTCCGGGCGGAACGCGCGTGGTGGGCTTTATGGTCCGCCAGTCCGATATCGCGGGCATGATCGAGCGCCCCGACCGATTCGTAGCGCTCGACGCCATTGGTGTCTACGAGGGCGCCATTGCGGTCGATGACGTCAAGGACACGTACGATGCCGCCGCTGCCAAGCGCCTCGACATCAACCTGGACGATTGCATCATCTGGGTCGGTATGGACGTGCGCACGGAATCAGGCGACGTCGTGGGCTATTGCTCGGACGTTGAGTTCAAGCCACGCTCGGGCATCGTGCAGGCATTCTATGTGACCGCCGGTGCTGCTTCGAGTGTTTTGGTTGGTGACACGCAGGTGCCGCCGACGATGCTGCGCGGCTATGCGGACGGCGCGATGATTGTTTCGGACGAGGTCAAGTCGCTCGGGTATTCGGGCGGCGCCGCCGCAAAGGCTGCCGAGGCAAGCGTCGTGGTGGGCGATAAGGTCAAGAAGGGCGCCAAGGTGCTCGATGACAAGGGATCGGTTGCCGTGGACAAAGGCAGTCGCGCACTGGGCAAGCAGCTCGGCAAGACGCGCGGCATGTTCAAGGCCTTTAAGGACGAATACCAAAAGGCGAGCGGAGGCTCGTCAAAAGCTAGCAAATAGCGACGTACCAAATGATGGGAGGCGAGCCGGAGACATGTTGCTCCGGCTCGCTGTGTTTATGGGGGAGGGCACATGCGCCAAAACGGATCCAACTTAAACGGGCACTCCGGTGCGCGTCCGACGGCGCGCCGCGACCTGGGGCAGCTGCCCAGCGGCCAGCGCAAACGCCGCCGTAAGCCCGGCGCGATGTACCTCAACCATAGCCGCGGTTTTAGCGACCGCAGCGCGCGCATTGGCAACGGGCGTTCGCCCCGCCGTCCATCCCGTCTGCCCTATGCGCTTATCGCTGTGGGCTGCGCGCTCGTGCTGTTCATCGCTGCCGTCGTGGGCTACGTCAACCGCAGCGTGGACGTGGAGCTCAACGGACAAAAGACCGCGGTGCGCGTGGGTTCTACGCTGCAGAATCTTATCGACGACCAGGAGCTGACCGACACCTATGACGCGGGTGACCTGCTGGCCGTCGACGACAGCGTGCTCAAGCGTCACGGGGGCGAAAAGCTGTCGGTAAAGGTTGACGGCAAGCGCGTGAAGCAGGGCAAATGGGACAGCCGTGAGCTTACCGGCGGCGAGAAGGTGACGGTCAAAGACGGTCGCAACATCTACGAGAAGCACGAGGTGCAGGCCACGACCATCGAGCCCAAACTGAAGGTCGAGGGCACAGGCGCCATCGAGTACGTGCAGACATGGGGCGTCCAGGGCCGCTCCGAGGTGTGGGTTGGCGAGCAATCGGGCAAGACGCAGGACCGTGGCGAGGTTGTGCCCGCCACCGATTGCGTGGTTGCCTGCGCCAGCGTGGCGCCAAAGGGCAACGAGAAGGTCGTCGCCCTGACGTTTGATGAAGGGCCGAGCGATGCCACCAAGCAGATCTTGCAGGTGCTCAAGGAGAAAGGCGTGAGCGCCACATTCTTCCTTTCGGGCGATGCCGCCGAGACCTCGCCTGCTACCGCCAAGGCGATTGTCGACGCTGGGTGCGAGGTCGGTTCCAATAGCTATAGCGACGATTCGCTCAAGGGCGAGGATCGCGAGGCGGTGCGCAAGCAGATTTCGAAGGGAACCGACGCCATCAAGTCGGCAACCGGCGTCAAGACGATGCTGTTGCGCGCCCCCTACGCCGCTTTTGATGAGCAAAATTGGATTGACGCGATGGACCTGGTGTCTGCCGTGGTCTCGTGGAATATCGACTCGGGCGACTGGTTGCTCAATGGTGCCGACGAGCAGGTCTCGACGGTGCTCGACTCGGTGACGCCGGGCAATATCGTGCTGCTCACCGATAGCGACGAGTGCGCCGAGCAGACACTCGAGGCGCTGCCGCAGATTATCGACGGCCTCGTTGCAGACGGCTACAAGATCGTGACGCTCAGCGACTTGGTCAAGACGGACACGTCGCTGAGCAAAAAGCTCACCTCACTGACGAAGGTCACGATGCCCAAGAACGCCGTATTTCCCCAACTTGCCGAGGACGACGACGCCACAGAGTAGCTCGAGCAAGGGCGCCGGTGGGGCAAACACTCCTGATAATTTTGTCCCACCACTTCGCTGCGGACGACTATGTCACGGATGCGTTAGCGTTTGGTATGCCTGCAATGTGCAGCGCATAAATTCGGTGCCGCAGCGCGATGCTGATGCTATAGTTACTGCGGTTAATGAGGGTCAAGAGAAAGGTTACAGGTGAAATCCAAACCTCGACCATACAGTCGATGACCCCATGCAGGTGCTTTTTGCGTATGCACGGGGTGTAAGCGTCGAGCGGCGTGCCGCCCGCGCATGCGTATACATATCAAACAGTCCACGGATAGCGTGCCCGTCCGGCCGCGGTCCGCAGGAATAATGATGGGGAGCACCATTGAATTATCTGAGTGAGATGCTCAAATTGCCGGTCTTGGACGTCGACGGCGAAAAGCTCGGCGTGGTCAACGATTTTGGCATTGCTACCGGCGAAGTTTTTCCGCACGTGACGTCGCTTGCGTTTCGCGGCCCCGGCAAGACGCCGTTTATGATCAGCTGGCGCAAATGGGTCGACCGTATCGACGAGACGGGCGTGTACCTCAATACGTCTGCCACTAATATCCGCTTCTCATATCTGCAGCCGACCGAGCTGCTGCTGGCGCGTGACGTTCTCAACAAGCAGATCGTCGACACGCAGGGCATGAAGGTCGTGCGCGTAAACGACATCAAGTTCTCCATGTCGGGCGAAAACCAGCTGCGCCTGCTGGGTGCCGAGGTCGGCGCTCGCGGTCTGCTGCGCGCGATCAGCCCCGCGCTCGAGCATGTCGTCGAGGGCTTTATGAAGCACCTGGGCAAGCCGCTCAGCGAGGACATCATCGCCTGGTCCTACATGGACCTGCTCGACCGCTCGACCAAGAACATCCAGCTCTCGGTGTCGCACAAGACGCTTGGCGAGCTCCACCCTGCCGACATCGCCGACATTATCGAGCAACTCGACCCGCGCCTGCGCGCGCAGGTGTTCGCGCAGCTCGATACCGCCCAGGCCGCCGAGGCTATCTCGGAGTTCGATGATGACGAGCTCATGACCGAGATGCTCGAGGGCATGTCCGACACCGATGCGTCGTCGATGCTGGCCATGATGGACCCAGACGACGCCGCCGACCTGATCGACGAGCTCGATTACGAGAAGGCCGAGAAGCTCCTGCGCCTGATGGGCGTCAAGGAGGAGAAGGCGATTCGTAACCTGCTGGGGTATGAGGACAACACCGCCGGCCGCATCATGACCTCGGAGTTTGTCTCCCTGCCCGCCACGGCAACGGTCGGTGACGCCATCGAGGCGATTCGCGAGCTCGACGAGGACTTCGAGAGCGTCTACTACGTCTATACCGAGGATCCGAGCGGCATGCTGACCGGCGTGCTTTCGCTGCGCACGCTGATCGTAGCCGATCGCGACGCCACGCTGGGTCAGCTGGCCTATCGCGACCTGGTCTATGTGTCGCCTGACGAGGACCAGGAAGACGTGACGGACGAGATGACCAAGTACGACCTGGTTGCCATCCCTGTCTGCGACGAGAACCGTCATATCCTGGGTATCGTGACCTTCGACGACGCCATGGACGTTATCGCTGAGGAGCATCAGGAGGACCTGCAGATCGCCGGTGTCGGCTCGGGCGATAGCGCGTCGGACGACTCGACGAACGTGCTCAGCTGGTTCGTGCATCGCCAGTACTGGGTTGTTGTATGGGGCATCGCGTCGTGCATCATGGCGACCGTGCTGGGGACGGCGCTCGGCTCCGCGCATCTGGTGGTGTTCCCCATGTGCGCCATGCCGCTCGTGCTGCTGGCGGCCTCGCGCATGGTGTCGTTCGTCAAGAACTACTTCCTGGAGTATGACGGTCACGACGACGAGCCCAAGCCGTATCTGGGGTTCTTCTTCCAGAGCACGGGCATGGGCCTGATTCTGTCACTCGTGACCTACCTGTGCGCCCAGCTGGTGCGCACCGCTGCGTTCCCCGATGCGTCCATGTTTGAGGAGCAACTCTTTACCGGGTGTTTTAATATCGCTGCTATCATTTGCCTGGTTGGCAACATGAGTGCCGTGATTTACCTGATGGTGCTGTTCTGGCGTGACGAGCATGACCTCAACACGTCGGGCACCGCCATGAACGTCATTGCCGTCATGATCTCGTGTGTGGCGTATTGCATCGCCGCGGTGCTGCTCGCCATGTCAGTCATGGGTTAGGTGGTCGCGTGCAAAATACCAAGCAAAAGTCGGGCACCAAGCAAAAGCTGACCATCGCGGCCATCTTTGGCGCTATGGGTCCCGGTCTGCTGGCGGCGCTTTCGGGCAATGACGCCGGCGGCATTGCAACGTATTCCAGCGCGGGCGCCAGCTATGGCTACAAGATGCTCTGGATGCTTCCCGTCATGACTGTGCTGCTCATCGTGACGCAGGAGACCGCGGCGCGCTGCGGCTGCGTCACGGGTAAGGGCCTGGCATCGCTCATTCGCGAGCGCTTTGGCGTGCGCAAGAGCGTACTTGCTATGACGGCGCTGTTGATCGCCAACACGGCTGTGACCATTTCGGAGTTTGCGGGCATCGCCAGCGGTCTTGCTCTCTTTGGCGTGCCGGCGAGCATTTCGGTGCCGCTCGTGGCGCTGCTGGTGTGGATGCTTACCATGTCGGGTAGTTTCCAGCGCATCGAGAAGATTCTGCTGCTGGTGAGCTGTGTGTTCGTGACCTATATCGTCGCCGCGTTTATGGCTGGCCCCAACTGGGGTGAGGTCGCGGTCGACCTGGTCGTGCCTAACATTCAAAATGACCCCAGCTACGTGTCGCTCGTGGTCGCAACGATCGGTACCACCATCGCGCCGTGGATGATTTTCTTGGCGCAGAACAACGTGGTCGATAAG
This sequence comes from uncultured Collinsella sp., assembly GCA_900547765.1. Lineage (GTDB taxonomy): Bacteria > Actinomycetota > Coriobacteriia > Coriobacteriales > Coriobacteriaceae > Collinsella. The sequence goes on from URIA01000031.1 coordinate 21,019, forward strand.
AACGCGGGCGAGGACGACATCGTGCTGCAGCGTATTGATACCGTGAGCGGCTCGATCGCTGCCGATATCATTGCCGGCTTTATTATCATCACGACCGGCACGGTGTTGTTCCCGGCGGGTATTCAGATTAGCGATGCTGCCGATGCTGCCCGCGCGCTGGAGCCTATTGCGGGTCAGTGGTCTACGGTACTGTTTGCCTCGGGCCTGGTCGCGGCGAGCTTCTTGGCTGCCTGCGTGCTGCCGGGCGTTACGTCGAGCGCTATCTGCGAGGCATTTGGCTGGGAGCGCGGTGCCGACCGCAGCTGGGACGAGGCCCCGGTCTATCGCGGCATCATTACTGCCATCATCGGTATTTCTGCCGTGCTGGTGCTTATGCCCGGTGTCGATCTGTTCCAGATTATGATGACCTCGCAGGTCATCAATGGCGTGCTACTGCCCGTGGTTCTGGTGTTCCAGGTGGTTATCGCCGCCGACCGTCACATTATGGGTGCCAACCGCAACGGCCGCGTGTGGAACGTGCTCACGTGGGCGACTATCGCCGTGATTACGGTGCTGACGGTCGTCATGTTTGTCCTGCAGGCGATGGGCTACAGCGCTTAGCGCCTCTTTTGGACTCCAAACAGGCCGCTGCCATGGGCTGCGGCCTGCATTTTGCCTGCTATAGGGCGTTAGTTATATGGCAGTGGACAAAAAATGCCAAATATGAGTACTGTTGTTAAGTGAATAGCATTTACATCCAAGAAGATAATGAACATAACCTATAGTATGTTCATTAAAATCGGCTCCAATATGCCTTAAACCAGTCAGGTTGGCTGCTTTAGGGGGTTGTAGGGGCCGCTCGGACGTCATTTTGGGTGGTTTTGCCTGCTACTAAAATGGTAACAGTACTCATATTTGCCACTTTTTGTCCACGACCTCTTGGAGTCGGCTCGAAAAGAGTGATTTTGGGTTGTTTGCTGCGGGTGTGGGCTTGGAAACAACGTTCGGGGTGGCGAGGCGCCCAGAATTCGGTCGCAAGGAGGGCGTTCCTCGGCTGTGCCAGGAGTGTCCCTGGGTGCCGGCACATAAGGAACGTCCCTAACTGCCGGAGGGGGTGCCTGCCACGGCAGGCACCCCCTCCGGATGTGGGAAGTTTGCGCTGCAGGTTACTTGTCGGTGCCCAGCTTGTGCGGCTTGAGGGCGAGCGCATTGACGAGCGCGTCGGTGGCAGACTTGACGGCCGCCGGCTGCGAATCGTTGACGTGATCCTCGGGATGCACGGGCAGATCCTTCTTGACTGCATCGTGGATCAAGTTGAGGTACTCAGTCACGCCAGTGGTCGACAGATGCGTGCCATCGCCGTCGAACAGGTCATTTCGGTTGGCGCTGTATCCGTACCAGTCGATAACGCGCACGTTCTTGTAGCGCGTGGCAGCGTTGGCAATGGCCTGGTTGGTCGAGCCGACCCACGGCTGCGGGCTGCGCGTGTTTACAAACACCACGATGCGCTTGTCTCCGGCATCGGACATGATGGCATCGATCTGGTCGTCAGTCACCAAGCCGTTGGTGCCCAGGGCGAAGACCACGATTTTGCCGGCAAGGTTCTGCTGGATATAGCCCTCAAATGTCGCACGGCCCGCATCGAATTGGCGGCCTTTTTCGGCATCGATATGGCTGTGCGGGAACACACCATCGAAGGAATCCACGGCGCGCAGCGACACGGAGTCACCGATCATCAGCAGGTCATAGGAGCCGTCCGCAAAGCCGTCGTTGTCCTTGTCGGTGTCGTCCGCCGCTTGCTGGTCCTTGGGCGTGGCGTTTTTGGCTTCCTTGTTGAGGACTTCGGCACCTTCGCCGCTGAGCGCAGACGTCTCGGGCACAAAGACCAAGCCGCCCAGTGCAACGACCAGTACGACAGCGAAGGCGGCGCAAACGGGAATATGCGCGCGCACCCAATTGGCAGGCGTGGTGGTGCCGTCCCGGAACTCGGATACGGTGCGTCCGAAGGCGCCCTTCCTAAACGGCGTCTCGATAAAGCGATAAGAACATTCGGCTACGGCGACCACCAGCAGTACCTGCAAAATATACTGCCACCAGGGCGTATCGTTGATGTTGGCGACCGGGTTCATGAGCAGCAACAGCGGATAGTGCCACAGGTAGATGCTGTAGGAGCGCTTGCCAACCCATACGAGCGGCTCGGCGGATAGCGCGCGGGCCACCATTCCCTGGGGCTGAACGCAGGCCGCGATGACCATGAGCGTAAGGATGGAGCACAGCAGCGTGCCGCCGCGATACTGGAACGCCGTGTAGCCGTTGGTGAACGCGACCATGGCGGCAAGGCCAACCAGGCCCACAACGCCCAGCACATCGATGGATGCGGGCGAGGACCAAAAGCGCACGAGCGCGCTCGGCTGGGCTGGGGCAGTCTCGGCTGCGTTGTCGGCCTTCGTGCCCTGTTTGTTCTCGGCATTCTTTCCGTGCTTGGTGGCGCCAACCAGGCGGTCGAGCCCCAGACGATGTGCGAGGCGCACGGGCGCCAGATCGCGATCGGGGATAAAGGCCATCCAGGCGCCCAGCAGCAGCGAGAACACACGGGTGTCGGTGCCGTAGTACACGCGGCTGGGGTCGGCGGCGGGATTGTAGAGCACCATCATGGCAATGGCGGAGACGGCAGCTAAGCCCAGAACCACGCGGCGCGTGTTGGGCTTGCTCATGTGCATGGATACCATGGCGAGCAGCAGCGGGGGCCAGACAAGGTAGAACTGCTCCTCGATGGCAAGCGACCAAAAGTGCGTGAGCGGCGAGGGGTCGCCCAGGGCGTTGAAGTACGAGACGTCCTGGGCGATCTGCCACCAGTTGTTGAAGAACAGCAGCGACGGCAGGATGTCGGGACGCATCTTGGTGAGCATCACGTGGTTAAAGATCGTGCACAGCGCGCACGTCACCACTACGACGGTCACCACGGCGGGGAACAGACGGCGGATGCGGCGAATCCAGAAGCTCTTGAGGTCGATGCGCCCGGTCTTGGCGACTTCGTTGAGCAGCAGGCGTGTGATCAGATAGCCCGAAAGCACAAAGAAGATCGTGACGCCGAGCAGGCCGCCCTGCGCCCACGTGAGGTTAAGGTGATAGAGCACCACCGCGACAACGGCGAGCGTGCGCAGGCCGTCGAGCGCGGGAATGTAACGAGATTTGGGACGAGTGGGCGTCTGGTCCGCGGTGGCGGCGCTGGCATGGTCCGCTTTGTTGGCGGGCGCACGATGGGGGCTCGGGGCGCGTCGCGAGCCGCCGTTGCGGCGTTCGGCGCGCGGGCGTTCGCGTGGCGCCTGGTTATCGGGCGCACGGCGCGTGCCGCGTGGGCTCGATTGCGGGAGTTGTTCCATAAAACATCATCCAATGACGAGAATAATCAGCACGTATTCATTGTAGCTGCCCGCTCCTGTGAATGCTTGCTGCTGGCGCAACCTCAAGCGCGCGTTCACATCAAAGTGAACTAAAGTTATAGAGGTGCGAAAGCATACGATTGACGGCCGACGGTGGGCATAAAGCCTGCAGATGAGGAGGTTTCCATGGCAGATCGCGGCATCGTTGCGGTGTTCGGCAGCATGAACATGGACCTTTCGGTGGCGTGCGAGCGCATGCCGCGTGCGGGCGAGACCGTCGGCGGTAGCGGTTTTATCACCAACGCCGGCGGCAAGGGCGCCAACCAGGCTGTGGCCGCCGCGCGCATGGGTGCGCCCACGTGCATGATCGGCGCCGTCGGGCGCGATGCATTTGGCGACGCACTGGTGGCGGGGCTTCAAGATGCCGGCGTGGGCGTTGAGTTTGTGGCACGTCGCGACGACGTGGAGACTGGCACCGCGACTATCATTCGCTGCGAGAACGACAACCGCATCGTGTTGTCGCCGGGCGCCAACCATGCGCTTTCGGGCGAGGACGTGGCCTGCGCGCTGCGCTATCTGGTGGCTGACGAGCTTGACGCCGATATCTGCGACCTCGCCCCGGCTGCCGGCGGCGTCTTTATCGCCCAGGGCGAATGCGACCTGATGGCAACGGCTGCGGCGCTCTCTTGCGCCCACGGGTTGGGGTTCTATACGGTCTTTAATCCGGCGCCCGCCTGCGACCTGCCGGCGGGAGCGTGGCCTGCGGTCGACTTGGTTTGTCCCAACGAGACCGAGTGCCAGGTGCTGACGGGCATCTTGCCCACGGGTGACGCGAGCTGCGTGGCCGCGCTTAAGGCCTTGCTCGCTAAGGGTGTCGGTGCCGCGGTTATCACACTGGGCGGATCCGGATCGGTTACGCTCGGCGATGATGGAGGGCTGCTACGCATGCCGGCGCTCTCTAGCGAGGTGGTCGACACGACGGCCGCCGGCGATACGTTTATCGGCGCACTTGCGGCGGCTCGGCTGCAGGGCTTGCCCCTTTTTGAGTGCATGGTCGCAGGCGCTCGCGCCTCGGCAGTGACGGTATCGCGCCTGGGTGCTCAGCAATCGATTCCCACGCGCGCCGAAGTTGAGCGTAAGTTTGGTTTAGACGGTTTAGACGGAGAAGCGGAGTAGAACAATGGCAACCAAGAAGCTGATCCTTGATCTGGATATGGGCGTAGACGATGCGATGGCGCTCGCCTATGCCATCGCGAGCCCCGAGGTGGAGCTCGTCGGCATTACCACGTGCTTTGGCAACGTGCGCGTCGAGCAGTCGGCGCATAACTGCCTGGCGGTACTCGACCTGCTGGGTCGTCCCGAGGTGCCGGTATACCTGGGCGCCGATCGCCCCGTTAAGGCGACCGAGCCCTATACGCCGCCGGCGTCTACCACGCTCATCCACGGCAAAAACGGCATTGGTGGGGCGAGCGTGCCCGCGTCGCCCTACGAGCCGGTGGGGGCGACATCGGCCGATGGTAACGCGGCGGTCGATTATCTGATCGATGCCGCGCGCACCTATGGCCCCGATTTGGTCTACGTGGCGACCGGTCCGCTCTCCAACTTGGCGCTCGCCCTTGAGCGTGATGCGGCGGCGATGATGTCTATTGGCCGCGTGGTCGTGATGGGCGGCGCCCTTACCGTGCCCGGCAACGTGAGCGCGGGCGCCGAGGCCAACATGGCAAGCGACCCCGAGGCCGCCGATGCCGTGCTGCGCTCGGGCCGCAAGCTCACCATGGTGGGCCTTGATGTGACGCATCGTGTGGTGCTGACGCGCCGCGATATCGCCGGCTGGACGGGTTCGGGCACCATGGCGGGCTGCGCGTTTGCAGGCATGGTCGAGCACTACATTGGCTCATACGAGATGAACGCGCCTTATCTTGGCGGCTGTGCGCTGCACGATCCGCTAGCCGTTGCCGTGGCGATCGACCCCACGCTCGTGGGCGCACTCGGCTGCAACCTGCGCGTTGACCTGCTCGGCGAGTATCGTGGCCGCACTATCTGCGACGAGCATCGCCTGTCCGACCCCGACAAGAGCGCGCTTGTGGCACTCACCGTGGACGCCCCGCGCTTTCTGTCCGAGTTCAAGGCGCGCATGGCCCGCATCCTAGGCTAGGCTCGGGATCGAAGCACGCCCATCTGCTCGATGTGGCCGCTGGCGGGCCGAGGTTGATTTCCGATCTCAGCCGAACACATTGAGCGGATAGGCCGTTCCCGCAGTT
>URIA01000032.1 GCA_900547765.1 uncultured Collinsella sp.
CATTCAGAAGCACCTACGTTCCTCAAAGAACTGTTAGATTAAAAGTAACAGACCGGATGAAGATACGTGCGACGGGGGCGAGGCGAATGGCTGAACGGTATCGATATGCGGGTTTAACGGCATATCGACCACATAGATTATTAACTCGCATTTCTACCCGCCCTTTTCGTAGAGTCGCCGATACGTGCTTAGCGCACCCTCGGCGCGTCCGGCAGGCTTTGCGAAATGGGATCCAGGAGACTTCGGCGCAGCATCATCTTGCGGAATGCTTCTAATGAGCCTCCCATCCTTCAAAAACAGAATCTCATCGCACAGCCTATCGACCGAATCCAAGATGTGGGATGACATGATGATGCACGTACCAGAATCGGCCAGCTTCCTGAGAATCTCGGAATGCAAGTCCACCCTGCTGGGGTCGAGCGCGTTCATGGGCTCATCTAATAGAAGGTACCGCGCGCCCGTCGCATACGCAATCGCCAGGGTAAGCTGCTGCTTCATGCCCTGGCTCAGAGTGCGGATCCTCATCTTCGCGAACTCGCCTATCTGCGTTTGTTCCACTATCTCTTCGATATCGCGAGCATGCGGCCACATATCGCAAACCATCTTGAGGTGATCTTCCGCACGCAATCCGGGATACAGCAGCGTCCCCTCACCAGGTGCATAGAAGATCATAGAACGGACCTCTCTCGCACCCGTACCCTGCACCTCATCCAGAACGATGCTCCCGTCCACGCGAGGACCCGGCAAACCTGCCATCGCACGCAGCAACGTCGTCTTTCCATGCCCGTTCGGAGCGACGAGACCGTAGACCGTACCCGGGGCAAACTCAGCGTTCACCGAATCTACGAGCACCTTCTTTCCATAAGAGATCGTCAGCGTTTGAAGGTCAATCATCGAGATCATCCCCTTTCGATCTTTGGAACACTCAGGCGCACCATCAACGGAGATACGGCGCCCAAGACCACCAGCAGAGCGCCCGATGCGCCGACGACCTCTCCAAAAGGCATCGCGTTCGTCCCTCGCCCAAGGAACCCAATCGTCCCCACCTGGGAAGCGGAATCAAACGAGGCGAATGGAGCCAGCAGCGCGACGCCCATGCCCACGCTTTCAACATGAGCGCTCAACGAACCCAACACCAAGAGAACCGCGCAAACCATTCCGGTGACAACGGGGTTGCGGCTAATCGCTGCTGTCAACGCAGCGACGACGGAAATCACGCCGTATGCCATGACCAGCAACGGAATACTGCACAACACCGCCTCCCCCACCGTGGACGTTGTCGAAGCTCCCGCCCGAATGAGAGCGACGGGATACTCCGATCCACCCGCACCGTTCTTAATCACGGACACAACGACAGCGGGAACCATCGACACCAAAAGCAGCACCAAGCCAAGCAGGAGAGCCAGCGCAACAGCCGTCAGAAAACGCACATGCGCTGTTGCGGGGATCTGGAGAACCAGAAGGGAACGACACTGCAGGTGGGTGCACGCGAGCGATGTGACAACCACGGGCAACAGCAAAAATAAGGAGGGAAGCGCTGCCTGGAGATACGAAAGGAGGATTAATGGGGGCATCTTCGTACTTAACTCGTAAACCTTGGGGTCCGGCAAGCTCGCGATCGACTCAAGCAGAAGGGCGCGCGCCTCCGCACGAGAAGGAGTCTCCGGCTCGATTCCGATCGATTGCAGGAGAGTCGCATCTGCCGCGCCCAGCTCACCTCGAGCGCGCTCGTACGTCGCAAGGCTTCGAAACCCCTCCGCAGGCATAGGCGCGTACACGAAACCCGAAAGAGCATCCCGCATGTCTTCCAGGGCCGCTTTGCCCTCGACATCCATATTCGCAGCGTTCTGCTCTAGATACCGATCTATTGAACGGAGCTCCCCATCCCTATACCGAACAGCGGAAACGTTATCAGCGTCAGGAAACATCTCGACCAGAGCCGGGGCCAGCATCGTCGTCGACATTGCAATCGCGCATACGGCGAGGGTAGGAGAACGCAGGAGCAGTTTCCCCATCGTTCTTACGTATGCAACGGCGGAGGCACAAGCGCTCGAACGAGTTGCCGTTCTCGATGCAGTGAAGGAACCTCTCTCAAGACAAATCGGGGATATCGGGCACGCGCAGCCGCTCTTTCCAGCAACGCAAAGCAGGCTAATTGCCAGCACCTCGATCCCGATTGCGCATACGAGGGCAATCGCGCCACGCTCGAAGCAAAGTCCAGGCAGATTCACTATCTGCGTTGTCGGGTACGGGCTATAGGCGCCGACGGTCAACTCAGTGTTCGCATACGTAAGGGGATTCAACAGGGCGAACTCACGTAAAGCGATGGATCTTCCGTAATACCCGGGAACCATCGTCACCCCCATCAGGGCACATACGAACACGATTCCAAGCGTAGGGTTATTGGCAATCTTCACGGCAAGGTGAACGACAAGCGAGATGAACTCTGCCACCAAGAATTGCAAGATGGCCGTCTGCGCGAACACCAGCCAAGCCGGTTTGATAACCGGAGTCGCATATTGAATGTAGCCTATCGGATAGAACGGCGAGCCCGGGCCATTCTTCACAAGCGCGGCGATTATCCCTGGAAGATTGATGGCGAGGACGGCAAGCATTGCAAAAACACTCGCCCATACGCTCGATGCAACAAGTCTACCCAGCTCGCCCATCGGTGCCTGGATGATGAGCTTTTCACGTTTGTTAAGACGCGCGGCAAGGAACGAGACGGCAACGGCCGTTGCGACCCATAGCAAGTACTCCTTCGATCCGTCATAATAGGTGTACTCTCCATCCGATATCTGCAGAAACGGAAGTAGGGGAGAGAGCGGTGCCAAGATAAGACGTCCCGCGGCAAGAGGGTACAGAAGCGCGGGCATGCTTGATGAAGAGGTATAGACACCGTCCTCCCCCGCATTCACAAGCGCATCCGCATAGGATGCTGACAATTCCTGCTCAACACGGGTTATTCCCGACTCGAGGTATTCGACCCGTCCGTCGATGCCAGCCGCGCTCCTGAAGACGGGCAGAGCACAAAGAACCATCAACGCAACAACGACAACACAGAGCGACCTGGAGGAGAGAAGCGACCTAAAGATCGCCTTCGAGATTTTGAGCATATTCATCGCCAACCTTAACCTCATCCAGTCGGAACAGAGGGGCCGAACAAAATGCTCGGCCCTTATTACTTGCCGGCAAAGTCAATTTAACATAAACTGTTAAAAAGTAACCTGAGTTTTTTAAATTCTTCGGAGGTTATTATGAGTTCCGACAATCGCACTCCCCGGCTTCATTCCTTCCGCATCGCATGTGCGATAGCCTCTGCGACCCTTTGCGCCACCGCCATCGCACAAGTGGCGTTCTCCTTAAAGCCAGCAATCGAAGTGCTCGACAACCCTGTAATTGCAGACTCCCCCGCGTATCCAGCCCTTGCGATCTCGACATTGGTCCCTGCCGTCATCGGTATCGCTACGACCATCCTCAGCGCCGTTCTCGTGTGGACGATCAAGAGCGGAGACCCCTTCAAGAAAGGGTCTGCGACATGCTTGAAGGTGCTCGGCATTCTCTTCGTTGTTCAAGCTGCCACCAGCCTCTACGCCGGCTCACTCAAAACCTCCGTTTCGATGTTTGGCGGCGAGGGGACCGTCGGCGCCCAAGAGATCGCTTCATCATTCGATTGGACCTCTCTGGTTCTCGGCATCGTCCTGTTCATGCTTTCCCAGCTCTTCTTGTACGCCCGAGAGCTGTACCTCGACTCCGACGAGATTGCGTAAGGAAACGCCATGCCCGTAATTGTTCGCCTCGACAAGATCATGGCCGAGCGAAAGATTTCCTCGAACGAACTTGCCGAAAGGATTGGAACCACGCCCGTGAACCTGTCCCGTATTAAAAAAGGGCATATTCGCGGCATTCGCTTCAACACACTCGAGCAGCTATGCCTCGCCCTTCGTTGCCAACCCGGAGACCTTCTCGAAGTCATGAGCGAAGAGGATGCCCGAAAGGAGTTCGGACTCGATTGGTCCGCCGAGGATTAGAGGGCGGTCGTACTCGCCCTGCACACGGGGATGCGAATCGGCGAGGTCTGCGGCCTTCGGTGGTGCGATGTGGATTTCGAGACGGGCCTGATCTCGATCAGACACTCGGTGGCGTACGCGAAGGGAATGGGTTCGTTCATCAAGGACACCAAGACCCATGACGCCAGGGGTATCCCCATCGACCCGGTCGGCCTACTCCCCTTCCTGAAGGAGACCCACGAGATCGACTGCGGAAAGCTGCGCTTGCGCGGCCTTACCGGGGCGGTCGAGATCGGGGACTGCTACATCCTGTCGGAGCCGGGCGCGACCTTCGCGACGACAAGCTATATCCGCAGGGCGTTCAAGACGTTCTCGGAGACCAACGGCCTCATGGGCACCAACGACGAGCTGATCACGTTCCACGGCCTTCGCCACACGTTCGCAACGCAGTGGATCCGCCAAGGCGGCGATATCAAGGCGCTCCAATCGATCCTCGGCCACAAGGACGCCATGGCGACGCTCAACGTCTACGCCGACATCGAGCCCATCTCCAAAATCCATAACATGCTGCGCGCCACGCCGTGCCTTTGGCGCGGGCACCTCGGGCCGAGGGTCGATCCGGGTCCCATGTTCCAACAGAGGATCCAGGAGTCCATCGAGACGCTCCAGGCGTTCGGCTACGGCATCACCGAGCCGGACGACCGAAATATCGCCATACGCGACGTGAAGACGAACAGTTGGCTCTAGCTCACCGAGTACGCGGCAGTGCTGGGCCCATCCCAACTGAGGTCACGGTGGTCCGATAGGGGCGCCGCCCGCGGCATGCGCCGCGGAGCGGTATCCCCTACCGAAGGGCGGGGATGCCCTCCGCTTCCAGTTCGGAATCAGCCGTCGGAGGCGTTCGGCTGACTGCGGGAACGGCCTGTCCGCTCAATGTGTTCGGCTGAGATCGGAAATCAACCCAACACGATCCGGACACGCGCCAGACGGCTCTTCCCCGTACGGCCTTCCCCCTTACGCTCATGTTGCAGGCATGTAACGCCGCAGCGAGCGCGCCTTTTTTGCGCCAGACAGGTACAATGATGAACACTGTACCGTAGCGGAGCGCCCCGCGCGCGCCGCAATCACGCGAAAGGGTTTCCCATGGCCGAGATCTCGTCCTCCCGTATCGTCATCACCGTCCTTGGCAAGAACCGCCCCGGCATCGTCGCCGGCGTCACCCGCGTCCTGGGCGAGGCCAATGTCGACATCCGCGACATTACGCAGTCCATTATCGAGGACATCTTCACCATGACCATGCTGGCCGACACCGCCGAGTCCAAGCTCGACTTCGCCGAGCTGCAGAAGGCGCTGGCCGAGGCCGGCGAGCTTTCGGGCGTCAACGTGTCCATCCAGCGCGAGGATGTCTTTAACTTTATGTACCGCCTGTAGAGAACAGGTCGCCCGGGGACAGGCTGGCGCGTCTGCGCCCAAGCGCGCCGACCCGACGCGGCATAGAGAGGAGCGCACATGGCCTACGACGCCAAGAAAATCTATTACCGCTTCGACGACCACCTGAGCCGCCTGGTTCTGGACTACGAGGCAAGCCGCCAGATTTCGCCCGAAAGCGAAAACCTCTATTACGGCTTGCCGACCGATCCGTATGACGAGGGCCTGTTTGTCGAGCACAACGTCAAGCGCGGCCTGCGCAATGCCGACGGTTCGGGCGTGGTCGCGGGCCTTACCCGCATCTCGGACGTGCACGGCTACAACAAGGTCGACGGCAAGGTCGTGCCCGACCAGGGCAAGCTTACGCTGCGCGGCTACAGCATCGAGGACTTGGTCAACAACGCCCAAGCCGAGAATCGCTACGGCTACGAAGAGGTCGCCTATTTGCTTATCACGGGCTCCCTGCCCACCAAGGATGAGCTTGACGGCTTTTGTGGCCGACTGGGCGCCTTTAGGCATCTGAGTGACGAATACGTCCGCGAGTTCCCCATGACCACGGTGTCGTCGAGCATCATGAATGTGCTTCAGCGCGCCGTGCTGCTGCTTTACGCCTTCGACGCCGAGCCCGACGTGATTACGCCCGAGCACGAGATCGACGTTGCCATCTCCATGCTCGCCCGTCTCCCCCGCATTGCCGCCTTCGCGCACATGGCATCGGTTGCCAAGCGCCACGGCTCCGAGATGCACGTGCCGCACCCGACGCCCGGCCTCTCCACCGCCGAGACCATCCTGCAGGTCCTGCGCGGCGGCATGGCGTTCACTCACGACGAAGCCATGCTGCTCGACGTTATGCTCATGCTGCACGCCGAACACGGCGGCGGCAACAACTCCACCTTCGCCTGCCGCGTGCTGTCGTCTTCGGCCACCGACCCGTATTCCGCCTACGCCGCGGCTATCGGCTCGCTCAAGGGCCCGCGCCACGGTGGTGCCAATGCCAAGGTCGTGTCTATGCACGAGGACATCCGCGCGCATGTCTCCAACTGGGAGGACGAGGACGAGGTCGCGGCCTACCTGGGCAAGATCCTCGACAAGCAGGCCTTCGACGGCACGGGCCTCATCTACGGCATGGGCCACGCCGTCTATACGCTCAGCGACCCGCGCGCCGAGGTCTGCCGTCGTTACGCGCGCACACTTGCCGCCAAGAAGAACCTGGGCGATGAGTTCGCGCTCATCGAGCGCATCGAGCGCCTGGCACCCCAGGTCATGCGCGACCACGGCATGACCAAGCCCATCTGCGCCAACATCGACCTGTACACGGGCTTTATCTACAAGATGCTCGGCGTGCCCGAAACGCTCTTTACGCCGCTATTCGCCGTCGCCCGCATGGCCGGCTGGTCGGCACACCGCATGGAAGAGCTCTTCTGCGCGCACCGTATCATCCGCCCCGCCTATCGTCCGGTGATCGAGCCGCTGGAGTACAAGCCGCTCGCCGACCGCTAGGACGCGGACCGTTATAGAACTCGAGCGTGGCCAGGGCATCACCGCCCTCGGCCACGCTTTTTATGCCAGTAGAAAGGGCTTCATCAAATGATTGTGTTTTCCGATATGGATGGAACGCTGCTGACGAGTGATAAGCAGATGAGCGACGCCACCTGGGCGATGCTCGACGAGCTTGCGCGCCGCGGTATTGAGTTTGTTCCCTGCACGGGACGTCCACTGTCGGGCATCTTTGAGCCCATTCTCGCCCATCCCGCCGTGCATTACGCGGTCTGTGCCAACGGCGCCAGCGTCTGGCAGCTCGACGAGGATACGCCCACCGACGCCTCGCGCGCCACGTGCATCTTGAGCCGTCCGCTCGACCGTGGCATTGCCCACCGCATCCATCGCATTGCCGCCGGCCACGATGTGACCTTCGATATCTTCGCGGATGGGCAGTGCTTCCTCCCCCGCTCGCTATACGGGCGTCTGGATGAGTTCTGTGGCGGCGACCCCCACATCGCGGCTTCGCTCAAGCGCACACGAACGCCGATCGACATGAATATCGACAGCAAGATCGACGAGGTCGAGACGCTCGAACGCATCGCTATGTACTGGCACGACCCCGCCGATCGCGACGCCATCGCGGCGGCGCTCGACACGCTCGGAGGCATTGAGGTCACGCGTTCGTACGCCATGAATATCGAGGTTATGGGCGAAGGCGCCACCAAGGGAACGGCCCTCACGTGGCTGTGTGAGCATCTGGGCGAGCGTCTCGCCGACGCCTGGGCGTTCGGCGACAACATCAACGACATCCCCATGCTGCAGGCAGCGGGCCATGGCATGGCCATGATCAACGCCGAGCCCGAAGATCGCGAGGCCGCCGACGCCATCACCGAATACGACAACGACCACGACGGCGTCGCCCGCACCATCATGGCCGCCCTCGCCTAGTCATTGGTCAGTCATTGGGGACGTTCTTAAACGACTAGTCACTGGGGACACTCTTCGCAAAAAGCTGCAAGGACTGTCCCCCACTGTCGGCAGAAAAGGAACGTCCCCATCTGCCGGATTAGGAGAGACTCTCCAGCACGCGACGGAGCTCCTGCTGGACGGCGTGGTCGCGGTTACAACCCACCACGCGATCGGCCACCGCCTTGAGCGCGGGGCGCGCGTTTTCCATCGCGCAGCCCGTGCCGACAAAGCGAATGATCTCGTAGTCGTTCATCGAGTCGCCAAACGCCATGACCTCGTCGCGACCAATGCCGTAATGCTCCGCGAGCTGCGCGATACCCGAGGCCTTCGACACACCGGGCTGCATGGCATCGATCCACGCGTTGCCCGAAGGCGCAAAAGTAAAGAGCTGACCAAGTTCGCGCTGTAGCACGTACGCACTGTCCATAACCGCACTGTCGTCGCAAAAGATACTCGCTTTGATGATATTTACGCTGGGATCGGGCAGCTCCCAAATACGCTCGGCATTGGGAAGGTCCTTATCGACCTCACGCACGAACTTGCACTCGTCATCGAGCAGGAAGGACTTGGTTCGGTCAAAGAGCGCAAGATGCAGATTGGGAAACGTCCTGACGGCTTGGGCGAGCCTTCGAATCGCCAGGTGGGAATACACCTCACGGTCTACCATCTTACCGTCGGCGTAGACTTGGGCGCCGTTAGCGGCGACAAAGTCCATCTTGTCGCGAACGGGCGCAAAGAACTCGCACAGGCGATCGTAGCGACGACCTGACGATGCGGCGAAATGCACGCCATGCTCGTGTAGCGCCAGAATCAGTTCGTAGGTCTCGGGAGGCACCTGGCCGTTTTCGTCAAGCAGTGTGCCGTCCATATCGGATGCAATCAGTTTAAACATAGAAAAGCTCCCTTCGGGCTTGTTGGAATCGAACGTGTATCCGATTCCAACGTACCCAAAGGGAGCTCAAATAAGACTCCGCGGGCGTAAACGTTACATAGACCTGGCAAATAGCTCACGCGTGCCAGAGAGCCCACGACCGCGGCGGCAGGCGACACACGGAAGAGTGTCCCCGACGACTAGTCGTTTAAGAACGTCCCCGATGACTAGTCGGCGTAGGTGAAGGTGGTGACGTCGAACATGCCCTCGGGGCGGATGCGGAGCGTCGGGATCACCGGCAGGGGCAGGAAGATGATGCCCATGATGGGGTCGAGCGGCGGCTCGATGCCCATGGCGCGCGCCTTGACCATAAAGTCGTCGTGCTGCGCGGCGACATCCTCGGCCGTGCCCTCGCTCATCAGGCCACCGAGCGCCAGCGGGATGCGCGCTACGACCTCGCCATCGCGTACCAGCACGTGGCCGCCCTGGCCAACAGCCTCGACGGCAGCCATCATGTCGGCCGCGTTGTCGCCCACCACGCACACGTTGTGCGAATCGTGGCCAATCGTCGAGGCGATGGCACCGCCCGTGATGGTAAAGCCGCGCACCCAGCCGCGACCAATGTGCTTGCCAACAAGACCCAGGCCCGCAGGACCATCACCGTCGGCGCCCTCGGCCTGCAGTGACACGCCGCGGCCGTGGCGCTCGATCAGCATAATGCGGCGCAGGCCCTCGGCGCTCTCGGGGCGAGCCATGCCCGTGATGGCCTTACCCGGCACCACGTCAATCACGGCCTCGCCCGGCTTAAAGGCATAGTCAAACACGTCGAGCGAAAGCTTCGGCAGCTTAACGGAGGCGCGCAGCTCATCGGCAAGGGCCGCAACCTCGGCCATCTCGGGTGCGATCTCGCCCACAAAGGTGCCGTCCTGCGCCACCAGAGCACCGGCGGCATATACGCGATGCGGAGCCTTGGCAAACGTCAGGTCATCGAGCAACAGCAGGTCGGCGCGTTTGCCCGGGGCGATCGCGCCACGGAGCTCATGCGGGTCGCGACAGCCGTGGTCCAGGCCAAATGCCTCAGCCGTGGAAAGGGACGCCATGGAGATGGCGACCACCGGGTCGATGCCGGCCTCGATGGCCACGCGGCAGGCATTGTCGATCATGCCGGTCGAAAGAGCATCGGAGGGAGCGCGGTCGTCGGTCGCAAAGCAGCAGCGGCGGGCGCGGGCAGGGTTCTCCAGCAGCATCGGAGACAAATTGGCCAGGTCGTGGCTGCACGTGCCCTCACGCAGCATCACATACATGCCGCGGGACAGCTTGTCGAGCGCCTCCTCGGGAATCGTCGACTCGTGGTCGGCGATAATGCCCGCTGCGGCATAGGCGTTGAGGTCCATACCGGCAACGAGCGGCGCGTGGCCGTCAACCTGCTTGGACGGCGTCTGGTTGGCAGCATCGATGCGGGCACAGGTCTCGGGGTCGGCCATAAAGACGCCCGGCAGGTTCATCATTTCGCCCAGACCAAAGACATCGCCCGGATGCTCGGCAAAAAACGCCTGCATGTCAGCGGCGGTAATCACAGCGCCCGCTTGCTCGTCGGGCAGTGCGGGCACGCACGAAGGCATCATGTACTTGATGGAGATGGGCGCACGACGACCATCCTCGATCATAAAGCGCAGGCCGTCGAGACCGACAACATTGGCAATCTCGTGGCTGTCGGCAATGGCGGTGGTAGTACCGCGCGTCGCGGCCATGCGAGCATACTCGGCGGGACGGATGTTCGAGGACTCAATGTGCAGATGCCCGTCAATAAAACCGGGAGCGAGATAGCGACCCTGGCAGTCGACGACCTCAGTTGCCTCGTAGGTGCCAGCGGCATCGTCGCGACCATCGTAGAGCACGCCGACGATCACACCGTCCTTGACGGCAACGCTACCGGGCGCCACACGCTGGCCATACACGTCGACGATCTGCGCATTGGTAAACAGCGTGTCGACGGGCACGCGACCCTCGGCTGCATCGATCACAGACCTCATGACCTCAACGGACATACATACTCCTTTAACCGTAGAAAAAAGCTGCGGAGCGGACAGACCTTCACCGCAGCAAGCCAATAGCCATTGTATGCCCAAAAGAAAGTCCCGCTAACACCCCTTCCGCTTAACGGCACCGCCAAATGATCCCTCCGTCCCCAAGGGATCGTCGTAACCAAAAAGGCCGCAGTCGGGATTCCCGGCTGCGGCCTTATTGCACTTGTGAGGTCAACTCGCTCGTTAGACTAACTTAAAGCCCTTGCGCTTGCCCACGGAGAGGGTGTCGCCCAGCTTGAGGGCGCTCGGATCGATGTTGTAGCTCTTGGAAGCCACAGCCTTGCCGTTGATCTTGACGCCGCCGCCGTCGATGTCGCGGCGGGCCTGACCGGCGCTGGCCGAAAGGCCCAGGTCCTTGAGCAGGCCAGCGAGGTAAATCTGGCCCTCGTCGTTGACGGTCAGCTCAACGTGCTTCTCGGGGAAGTCGGCAAGCTGGCCCTCCTTGAACACACGGTCGAACTCGGCCTGAGCCTCGTCGCCGGCGCCAGCACCGTGGTAGGTGTCGCACAGGTCGCGGCCTAGAGCGCGCTTGAGCTCGTAGGGGTCGGCGGAGCCATCGGCCAGGGCGGCATCGATCTTGTCGACCTCGGCCGGGGCGAGCGAGCTGGCCAGACGATAGTACTTGCCGATCATCTCGTCGGGGATGGACATGGTCTTGCCGAACATATCCTTGGGAGCGTCGGTCAGGCCGATGTAGTTGCCATAGGACTTGGACATCTTGCGCACGCCGTCGGTGCCCTCGAGCAGCGGCATGGTGAGCGCAATCTGCGGCTCCATGCCCATCTTCTCCATGAGCTCGCGGCCGGCGAGCAGGTTGAAGAGCTGGTCGGTGCCGCCCATCTCGACGTCGGCCTTGATCTGAACGGAGTCGAAGGCCTGCATCACGGGATACAGGAACTCATGCAGGGCGATCGGCGTCTGGGACTGGTAGCGCTTGGTAAAGTCGTCGCGCTCAAGGATGCGAGCGACGGTGAACTTGGAGCACACCTGCAGCAGGCCGGCCAGGTCCATCGAAAGGATCCAGTCGCCGTTGTGCACGATGGTGGTCTTCTCGGGGTCCAGAATCTTCATGGCCTGGCTCACGTAGGTCTCGGCGTTGGCCTCGATCTGCTCCTGCGAAAGCTGCGGACGCGTGGAGTTCTTGCCCGAAGGGTCGCCGATCAGCGCGGTGCCGTTGCCGATGATGAGGGTGACGTTGTGGCCCAGGTCCTGGAACTGACGCATCTTGCGCAGGGGCACGGCATGGCCCAGGTGCAGGTCGGGGCTGGTGGGATCGACGCCGAGCTTGATGTTGAGGGGCTCGCCCTTCTCAAGCTTCTTGCGAAGGTCGGCCTCGGGGACGATCTGCGCTGCACCCGAGGTGATGATACGCATTTGCTCGTCAACAGACAGCATTGGGTATCCTCCTTTTGCTATAGCACCCTCACCGGATACGGCGGTGCTGGAAGTTCATAAACTCTCTTATGATAACCAAAACGGCGCGGCCGAACACCTACGACAGGAAAATCCTCGTCCTGCCGCACGCGTCGATAACGACCGGCAAACGCGTGCCGTCACGTTCGACCAAAAAGCGCGCCCGCTGACGACGCAAGCAGTCGCGGCAACGGACCTGTCCCGTCGCATCGGTGACGCAGACGCCCTCGGCGGTCAGCAGGCAGTGCTCGCACACCATAAGCTCGGGACGGTCGGCGTCGACCGGACCCAAGACGCCGGGCTCAGCAGCCAGTTCGGCAATACGCTCCGCATCATTGCCGAGCAACTCGGCCGGCAAGTACACCCACCCCGCACCAAGTCCGCGCAGCCAGGTAAGCGTGGCCCGATTCGCGCAGAACACCGGCGCCGCCACGTCAAACGTCACGCCCAGCTCGCGAGCGATCACCACCTGTCCTAGGTTGCGGCAGACGACGCGCCCGGCACGCTGCATCAGTGAGCAGGTCCGGTCAGCGTCACCCGTGCGGCACACCTCGTCAAGCACCACAACGGCGTCGGACAAATCGAGTCCTCCGCGCGGGTCGGCATCCATCAGCTGCCAAGCAAAAACCATGCGAGTGGGAACCGCGCACTCCACCAACTCCGTCGACGCACCGCCATCCACCGCAACGTCCTCAAAGGGCAGTGCCTCAACGGCACGTGCAACGGGCGCAATCGCATCCGCCTCGGCCCGCATGCGCTCCAACACCGCCGCCGTCTGATCCAACACGCCGGCGCTGCGAATCAGGTATACCTCGCAGCCCGTGTCCACCTTACGCTTGCAATGCACGACGACGCGCTTCCCCGCTGCGGCATCCACCGGGCAGGGCACCTGCGGCCAGCGCTTAGGCACATCGGGACGCGCGTCGACACCCGGATAAAACCGAATCTCGAGCGTGTCACCCGCCGCCACGGCGGCGTCGAGCTCAACGGTCACCTCTTCGTGGCCCACAGCGACCAAGCGCCCCACGCGCACGCCCTGGTTAATCGCACGCTCAAAGCTCATCAGCTCGGCACCCGAACGCCCTCGCAGGTACGCATCGGTAAACCCACGGTTAAACGACCTTCCCAGCTCGCGCTCAAGCTCTTCCACGGCACCGGAGTCCCACGCGCCGTCGCACAGCATATCGAGTGCCCGGCGCCACACCCGCACCACGTTGAATACGTAATCGGGGTTCTTCATTCGCCCCTCGATCTTGAGCGACGCCACGCCGGCATCTACAAGCTCAGGCAGATGTGCAATACCCAGATAGTCGCGCGGGCACAGCAGGCGATCTCCCTCGACGGCGACAACGCTCTGTCCCGCCTCGTCCACCAGGTCGTACGCCAGACGGCACGGCTGCGTGCAGTCGCCGCGCATCGCCGAGCGCCCACGCCGCAGGGCCGAGAACTCGCACGCCCCCGAATAGCCGATGCAAATCGCACCGTGGCAGAATACCTCGATGGGCACGCCCGTGGCACATAGCGCCGCAATCTCGTCGACCGTCAGCTCGCGTGCCGTCGTCACGCGCTCGACCCCCAGCTCATCGGCGGCAAGTCGCACGGCACCCTCGCTATGAGCGCCCGCCTGCGTGGACAGGTGAATCTCGACCCCGGGAATCGCCGCGCGCAGCGCGCAGGCCAACCCGGCATCGGCCACAATCAGAGCATCGGCGCCCAGCTCCAGTGCATGAGCTCCCAACGCCACCGCGTCGGACAACTCATCGTCAAACACGAACACGTTGAGCGTCACGTACACACGCACGCCATGGGTATGCGCCACGGCGCAGCCGCGCGCAAACTCGTCGTCGGTAAAACCGTGGGCGCTCACACGGGCGTTAAAGCCGCCCAACCCCGCATAGATGGCATCGGCGCCCGCGGCGATGGCCGCAAGCATCTGGTCGAGTCCGCCCGCCGGCGCCAGCAACTCGGGCAGCGCCGCACCGGCAGCATCCAATCCAGTCTCGTGTTGTCCGCTCGGCCCCATCGCCCGAATCGCCATCGGCAAACTCCTTACCAAGGTATGCATTCACTCTGAAAAATGCCGTCTTCCAGCATACACGAGGCCTCGCGCGCCCCGTTTGGTTTATCGTGTAATAACTTATGTCCATCCTGCCCCGACGGCACATCCACCGTCCGGCACGACATACCTGGAGGTCAATATATGGGTCCTCGCCAACGACAGGGACACAGCCGTTCAAAGACGCACGCCCTGCCCATAATCCTGCTCTCGTTTTTGGGCTTTCTGCTGATTGCGGGCGTGGCGTTTGGCATCGGCATGGTCGGCAACGTCAACCGCTGGCTGTCCGATCTGCCCGACTACACCGACGCCAACGCGTATCTGGTGAGCGAGCCCACCGAGATCGTCGACTGCAACGGCAACAAGATCGCGAGCTTCTACACGCAAAACCGCAAGTCCATCACCAAGGACGAGGTCTCCCCCTACGTGCTGCAGGGCACCGTTGACGTCGAGGACGAGCGCTTCTACGAGCACGGCGGTATCGACCTGTGGGGTATCGCGCGTGCTGCGGTGGCAACCCTCGGCGGCGGGCACGAAGGCGCCTCGACTATCACCCAGCAGCTGGTGCGCAACACCATCCTGCAGGAGGAGCAGTTCGACTCGACCATTGAGCGTAAGGTGCGCGAGGCCTACATCGCCATCAAGATGGAGGACATGTACTCCAAAGACGAGATCCTCATGATGTACCTCAACACCATCTATTACGGCCACGGCGCCTACGGCATCGAGGCCGCAGCCGAGACCTATCTGTCCAAGAGCGCCGCCGACCTCACCCTCAGCGAGGCCGCGCTGCTCATCGGCCTTCCCAACTCGCCTTCGCAGTACGACCCCACGGTCAATCCCGATCTGGCACTGTCTCGCCGCAACAAGGTTCTCGACAACATGCTGCGCCTGGGCCACATCACCCAGGAGGAGCACGATGCCGCACAGGCCGAGCCCATCACCCTCAACGTGACCGAAATCTCGGGCAGCGGCGTCGACGTTTACTCGCAGCCCTACTTTGTCTCCTACGTCAAGCAGCTGCTGGAGCAGGAGTTCTCGACCGACGTGCTCTTTAAGGGCGGCATGACCGTCAAGACCACCATCGACCCCACGATGCAGCAGGTGGCAGAGAATGCCGTCCGCGAGCAGCTCGACACGCTCTCGCTCGACGGCCTGGACATGGGCATGGTCGTCGTCGACCCCAAGACCGGCTACATCAAGTGCATGGTGGGCGGCTACGACTACAACGCCGACGAGAACCACGTAAACCATGCCACGGCCAAGCGTCCCGTCGGCTCCACCTTTAAGGCCTTTACGCTGGCAACTGCCATCCAAAACGGCATGAACCCCAACGTCACCCTCAACTGCAACTCGCCGCTCAAGGCCAAGGGCACCACGACCGAGGTCCAAAATTACGCCAACCAGAGCTATGGCAACATCACGCTTAAGCAGGCGACGGCATACTCCTCCAACACCGGCTACATCCAGGTGGCGGAAGCCGTCGGTAACAGCAAGATCATCTCGCTCGTCAAAAAGCTCGGCATCGACCCCGCCAAGGACAACATCGAGGACGTTCCCGTCATGACCCTCGGCACCGGCTCGATCTCGCCGCTCGAGATGGCCGCCGCCTACGCGACGTTTGCCAACGGCGGCTACTATCGCCAGCCGATCGCCATCACCGAGATTGACTCTCGTACCGGTTCGGTGCTGTACCAGCACACCGACAATCCCTCACAGGTGCTTACCGAGGGCGAGGCCGCCGCGGTCACCGATGTTCTGTCCGGCGTCATGAAGGGCAGCGGTACGGGTGCTGCCGGCGCCCTGAGTGTCAACCAGCCCTATGCCGGCAAGACGGGCACCACCGACAACACCACCAACCTGTGGTTCTGCGGCTACACCCCGCAGCTGGCGTGCGCCCTGTGGACCGGCTATTCCGCGGGCGAGATCCCCATCCAAAAGTACGGCACGGACCTGCTGGGCGACAGCACCAACCTACCTGTCTTTAAGCGGTTTATGAACACCGTTCTGACCGGTACCGAGCGCGAGGAGTTTGCGACCGGAACGGCGCCCACCTACAAGAACAACAGCGTCTGGAAGTTCTACGGCACCAATAACACCAAGAAGTCGGAGAACGACGACAAGGACAAGGACGAAGAGGAAGAGGAAGAGGAAACCACCACAACGACTACCACGACGACCACGACCACCGAGACCACGGGCGGCGACACCACCGGCGGCACCGGTACGACCGGTGGCTCGACGGGCGGCTCCACTGGTGGTTCGACCGGCGGCGATGGCGGCACGCCTACGCCTACGCCCACTCCCGACCCCTCGCCCACGCCTGACGATACGGTCGGCTAAGAAGTACGCGACTAAAGCCAACAAGGCCCCGAGCAGCTTATTGAACTGCTCGGGGCCTTTTAGTTTGAAGCGACCTGGTGGGCGGTCTTTATACCGGCAAACAAAAAGAGGTACCGGCCAACGTCGATACCCCTTACAAGCCACTATGTCAGCGCACACAATGCCGAGTGCACGACCCGCACGCCTACTTGCGAGAATTGCTCAGCTTATTGATCAGCGCCTCGAGACGCTCGCCGTCCTCGGCCGTCTGGGCAATAACCAAAATCGTATCGTTGCCGGCAAGCGAGCCAAGCACATCGGGCAACTCTGCCGCATCAACGGCGGCGGCGATGCCGGAAGCCGTGCCAGGCTGAGCCTTGATCATAACCAGATTATCGGTACGCAGAACGCCCGTTACGAGCTCGGAAACCATACGCTGCAGGTGCAAGTCCTCTGCCAGAACATAGATGCCCTCAGGGAGCTTACGCAGCCCCATGTCGGCAATATCGCGAGAGACAGTCGCCTGCGTGCAATCAAAGCCCATAGCACGGAGCTCATCAACCAGCACGCGCTGCGTGCGGACATCCTTATTGCGCACAATATCTCTAATGGCATCCTGGCGCCCATTGCGTTTTTTAGCCATACAAACCCTCTCTCCAAAAGATGGCGGAGACAATCAATCAGTGATTGAATAGTTTAACGCTATTTGAAGGCTTTTGTGTATAAGAACGCATTTCGAAACAATTCTATGCAAGTTTGTTTCGTAATGAGCCGTTTAGGCGGTTTTTGCGCCCGTCCGGTTAAGAAAAGCTGCCAGATGCGTACACATCACGCAGCGCGCGGGCTTAGCGCTGGCGATCGGCCCAAACAACAGACCCAGTCCCCGATGGTTGTCCTTGAGCGCGGCGACCATCTGACGGGTTCGAGGCGCCTCGAGCATATCACGCATGCGGGCGGAACGCTCGATTGACGACACCCCATGCGGGCTCAGACACAAATTCTCGATGCAGGCGACCAGTCCGACAAAGTAGAACTTTTGGCTTGCCAGCTTGAGCCGACCACCGCTATCTGCTTCCGAGAGTGAGTCCGCAAGCTCGTCGAGCGCTCGGGTGTCATCGGATACCTTGGAATACATGGTGGGATCAAAGGCGTCTGTAAGCTTAGGCGCTACCGCGTGGAAACAAGCATCGCCGCATCCGGAGACACGCTGCGCCTGCGAGAGCGCGCATGCCATAAACCCAACTGTGCGAAACGCCTTGTCGCACAAAAGGCATGCCTCAAACAGCGGACGGCTATACATCACGCCAGAGACTTGAGCAACCAAGCCGCCTAAAATCAACTGAGGCAGCCCGGCCACCATCGAAGATTTGCTATCAATGGAAATATGAGTAGCATCCAAGACGCGCGAATGGCGCTCTCGATGTGCATCATAGCGGTCGAGCGACACCGCGGGGAACACTATGTCTGCCGCAGTATCGCACGCGATATCGACCATCTTGGAAAGGGATTGCGGAGCAAACCACTCATCGGCGTTCATGGCGATGATTTGAGAGCCGCGCGAGGCAACAAAACCGGCACGAAGACACGCGCCGCGCGTCGCGTCCTCGACGTCAATCAAATCAATATGGATGTCCCTGTCGGCAGCAACTTGAAGCGAATGGCGCACACCGGGCGCAGTATCGCGACAGACAACGACAATCTGCAAATCGTAGAGGTCTTGGTTCTGGATACTCTCGAGCGCACGCATCGCATAGCTGGGCGAACCTTCTACCACAAGGATCACCGAAAGTCGCGGATGCGAGCCACGTCGAACCAAGTTATCCGTCCTCTCGACAGCAATGAATCAAATCGTGGTTCATGGTACACCCCGGCAATAAAAGCAATGAGACACCGGTTGTATTGCACGCCAAGAACAGATGTTGCACACGCGCAGCCCACAGATGACAGGTGTCGACGCACGACGCGTCGAGCCCTCCCCTAGTCGAGCACGACAAGCTCGGCGGGATCGTAATCCACGCCCATAAACGTAAGGCCACAGGCAGGAGCCGTGGGGCCCGCAGCGGTACGGTCGCAAGCATCGATGACCTCACGCATCCACTCGGGTTCACGGCGATGCATGCCAATCTCGACAAGCGTGCCCACGATCGTGCGAACCATCGAATGCAGAAACGCATTGCCCTCGATGGTGAACGTCAGGATGTCCTCGCCAAACGCAACCTCATGGCCAAATTCGGCACGCATCACGCAGCGATGCGTGGGCTTGCCAACGGCCGAGGCAACCTTGCAAAAGCTTTTAAAGTCCTGCTCGCCCAGCAGAGCGGGGCAGGCAGCAGACATAGCCTTTACATCCAAGGGATAGCGATGCCACCACACGGCACCACGGGACAGCACGGGGCGCGCATCTCGATCGGCAATACGGTACGTATACGTACGGGAACGCGCGTCAAAACGTGCAGAAAAGCCCCTACGGGCCTTGTAGACCTCGTTTATGGCGATATCTTTGGGCAGCAGGGCATCCATAGCCCGCAGCCACCTACGGCGCGTACAGGCGAGCTCAGCGTCCGTTACGGGCACGCTGATGTACTGAGCCACGGCATGCACGCCGGCATCGGTACGCCCCGCGCACGTCAGATCGATCGGGCGGCGAAGCAGCGTCTCGATGGCTCGACGTAGCTCACCCGCAACCGTCGTCTGTCCCGGCTGCTCGGCAAATCCGCTATACGATGAGCCATCATAGGCCACGCGAAATACGAGCGTGACGTCAAGCTCGGAAATCGAATTGAAATCAGACGGCGCAGTCATGGGCGCTCCCAACAAACAAGCAACGGTATCGCGACAAAAAAAGAGGGGTACGCGAACGTACCCCTCGAATATAGCCTATGCAGACGGAATGTCTACTCAGCGGTCTCCTCAGCAGGAGCCTCCTCGGCAGCGGTCTCCTCGACAGCCTCGACCTTCTTGGGAGCAGCGGCCTTCTTGGGGGCCGGAGCAGCCTTCTTGGCCTTAGGCGTGCAAGGCTCGGTGACGAGCTCCATGATAACGATGGGAGCGTTGTCGCCCTTGCGGTTACCGAGCTTCATGATGCGGGTGTAACCGCCGTTGCGGTCCTGCCACATGCCCTGAGCAGCCTTGTCGAAGATCTCGGCAACGAGCTGCTTATCGCCGAGCTTGGCGATAGCCAGACGACGAGAGTGCAGGTCGCCCTTCTTGGCCCAGGTGATGATCGGATCGACGACCGAACGCAGCGCCTTAGCGCGGGTCTCGGTGGTCTTGATGCGGTCGTTCTCGAAGAGGGCCTTAGCAAGGCTCTTCTTCATGGCCTTGGTGTGGCTCGCATCGGTGCCGAGCTTCAGGCCCTTCTTAACGTTGTGACGCATGGTCTAGTTTCTCCTCAAATATGCGAAGCATTAAGCCTTCAGGCTCAGGCCCATGGACTCAAGCTTGTCCTTCACTTCCTCGATCGACTTAACACCGAAGTTACGGATGTTGAGCAGATCGTTCTCCGAGAACTCAACGAGTTGACGGACCGAGTGAATGCTGGCGCGCTTAAGGCAGTTGTAGGAACGGACGGAAAGGTCCAGATCCTCGATCTGCTTGTCCAGCTCGGCGTTGTCGTTGGTGACCTCGGGAGCGAAGATCGAAGCCTCCTCCTCGACCTCGGGGGTCTCGGCAAGGTTCATAAAGGCGGCCATATGCTGGTTGATGATATTGGCAGCCTGGACCACGGCGTCGCGCGGGGCGATGGAGCCGTTGGTCTCGATCTCGAGGACAAGGCGGTCGTAGTCGGTGTGCTGACCGACACGGCAAGCCTCAACGAGCTTGGCGCAACGGGAAACCGGCGAGTACAGCGAGTCGACGTGGATCACACCGATGGGATCGTTGTCGCGCTTGTTAGCCTCGCCAGAAACATAGCCGCGGCCATAGCCGATGCGCATGCTCATGGTGAGATGGCCACCCTCGGTGAGCGTAGCGATGTGCTGCTCGGGGTTGACCAGCTCAAACTCGGACGGAATAAAGAAGTCCGCACCGGTGACCTCGCAGGGGCCGTCAACCGAGATGGTGGCGGTCGCCTCGTCGGTCGTGCCGAGAGCCCTGAAGACAAGACCCTTGACATTCAGGACGATGTCGGTGACATCCTCGACCATGTTAGGGATGGTCATGAACTCGTGCTGCGCACCATCGATCTGAATAGCCTCGACGGCGGCACCCTCGAGCGAGGACAGAAGAACGCGACGAAGGGAGTTACCCAGCGTATCGCCGTAACCACGCTCGAGCGGCTCGACGGAGACACGAGCAGACGTCTCGTTGATCTCTTCGACCTGAACCTGAGGCCTAATGAATTCTGACATGTATTACCTCCAGCCTCAGCAGCCCGGATGGACTACTTAGAGTAGAGCTCGACGATGAGCTGCTCGTTGATATCACCGCTGATCTGCTCACGCGTCGGCAGAGCGAGCACGTTACCAGACAGCTTCTCGATATCGACCTCGAGCCAGCCAGGGACCTCAAAGCGCTCGGAGGAAATCAGGGCCTCCTTGATGGGGAGGAGGTCACGGAACTTCTCGCCGACAGCGACGACGTCGCCGGCCTTGACGCGGTAGGACGGGATGTCCACGCGCTTGCCGTTCACGGTGAAGTGACCGTGACGGACGGACTGACGAGCCTCTTTGCGGGTGCGGGCGAAGCCAAGACGGAAGACGACGTTGTCGAGGCGAGACTCAAGGATGATCATGAGGTTCTCACCGGTGACGCCGTTCATCTTACGGGCCTTGTTGAAGTAGCCGTGGAACTGCTTCTCCAGAACGCCATAGATGAACTTGACCTTCTGCTTCTCGCGCAGCTGCATGCCGTACTCAGATTCCTTGCGACGGCGCTTGGGCTGACGGATAGATTCCTTCTTGCTGCTGTAACCGAGCTCAGCGGGATCGATCCCGAGCTGACGGCAGCGCTTAAGAACAGGAGTCCTGTCGATTGCCATATTGATACGATCCTTTCAGTTACACGCGGCGACGCTTCTTGGGGCGGCAGCCGTTGTGCGGAATGGGGGTCTTGTCCTGGATGCTCGAGACCTCGAGGCCAGCAGCCTGGAGGGAGCGGATGGCGGTCTCACGACCGGAGCCGGGGCCCTTGACGAAGACGGAAACCTTCTTCATACCGTGCTCCATGGCCTGCTTGGCAGCAGCCTCGGCAGCCATCTGGGCAGCGAACGGCGTGGACTTACGGGAGCCCTTGAAGCCCACCTGGCCAGCCGACTTCCAGGAAATGACGTTGCCCTGGGGATCGGTGATCGAAACGATCGTGTTGTTGAACGTAGAACGAATGTGAGCCTGGCCCACGGAAATGTTCTTACGGTCCGCGCGCTTCAGACGGGCAGCGCGAACGTTCTTCTTAGCAGTAGCCATCTATCTAGCGCTCCTTATTTCTTCTTCTTAGCACCGATCTGACGCTTCGGGCCCTTGCGGGTACGAGCGTTAGTGTGGGTGCGCTGGCCGCGGACCGGGAGGCCCTTGCGGTGACGAAGGCCGCGGTTGCAGCCGATGTCCATAAGGCGCTTGACGTTCTGGTTGCGCTCACGGCGGAGGTCGCCCTCAACCATGATCTGGTTCTTATCGATATAATCGCGGATGGCGTTAACCTCATCCTCGGTGAGGTCCTTAACGCGCGTATCCACGTTAACGTTGCACTCGACGCAGATCTTCGTCGCAGTGGTGCGGCCGATGCCGTAAATGTAGGTCAGACCGATCTCAACGCGCTTCTCACGCGGGAGGTCGACACCATTAATACGGGCCAACGTAGTCTCCTCTCTTAACCCTGACGCTGCTTATGACGGGGGTTCTCGCAAATGACGAGGACCTTGCCATGGCGCCTAATGATTTTGCACTTATCGCACATCTTCTTGACCGAAGGACGTACCTTCATCGTTCTTCCTTTCGGTAGCGCTCAAACTACTTCCCTACTATCTACTCGCCCAGCCGCAGGCGTTTAAAACTATGGCTGGTCTTCACACACAATCCGACCGTAGGTTGAGCTAAGCCTGCAGTCGGAAATGGAGTGCGTGTATGCGTGCCGCTATTTGTAGCGATAGGTGATGCGGCCGCGGGTCAGGTCGTACGGGGAAAGCTCCACGACAACCCTGTCACCGGGGAGAATACGGATGTAATTCATTCGGATCTTGCCAGAAATGTTGCACAGAACCGAATGACCGTTCTCGAGCTCAACCTTAAACATGGCATTGGGCAACGGTTCCTTTACCGTACCCTCGAGCTCAATTGCGTCTTCCTTCTTCACAAGCAATCATCTTTCTCTAGAAAACGACAGCGATTGAGTATTCTACAACACGTATGCACGCATCGTAATAACTTCGTAATGGCTCCACAACTAAGCGGAACTTGTTACATTTGAAATGTAAAACAAAGCCGTTCCCTGATGCCCAAGATCGCCTTGAAATGAGAAGGCATAGACCTTGGGGTCATGCCTTCGAAATTGAAAGGCGAGGTTGGGCATCAGGGGGCGGCGACTTTTACATTTCACCGCCTTGCAAGGAACACCAAGCACCCTGGGCATCCGTGGTGAGAATCACCGGACCGTCATTGGTAATGGCGACGGTGTTCTCGTAGTGCGCGGCGGGCAGGTGGTCGTTGGTCGTAACAATCCAACCGTCGGAGCCCGTGCTCACATGGTTGGAACCCATCGTAACCATCGGCTCGATGGCAATGACCATGCCGGCCTGGAGGCGAACGCCCCTCCCCTTCTTTCCATAGTTAGGAACGTTGGGGTCCTCGTGCATCACGCGGCCAATGCCATGACCCACATAGTCGCGAAGCACGCCGTAACCGTGAGACTCGGCGAGGGACTGAACGGCATAACCGACGTCCCCGATATGGTTACCGGGAACAGCCTGCTCGATGGCAGCCTTAAGGCAATCGCGCGTGACCTCGCACAAAGCCTTGGCTTCGGGCGTGGGGGTACCGACGAAAAACGTCCATGCGTTATCGCCGACCCAACCGTCGACAACGGCTCCCGTATCGATGGAGATGATATCGCCATCGCGCAGGATCATGTCGGGGTTGGGAATACCGTGGACCACGGCATCGTTGATCGATGCGCAAATGGTCCCCGGGAACCCGCCGTAACCCTTAAAGGCAGGGGTGCCGCCATGCATGCGGATAATCTGCTCCGCGAGCTGATCGAGCTCAAAAGTCGAAACGCCGGGGCGCACCATGGCTCCAACGTGGCGGAGCGCCATCTTAGATAGCGCTCCTGCCTTCTTCATCTGCTCGATTTGCGTTGCAGACTTAATCTTGATCATAGACCGAGAGCCTCTTTGACATCCCCGTACACGGTCTCGCGAGCCTGGTCACCGTTGACCGACTTGAGCAGACCCTGGCCACGATAGTAGTCGACGAGCGGGCTCGTGGACTTCTCGTAGACGTCGAGACGGTTCTTGATGGTCTCGGGCTTGTCGTCGTCGCGCTGATACATCTCGCCACCGCACTTGGGACAGGTGGCATCGGCAGCAGTGCCGGTGTAACCGCAGGCGCGGCAGGTTCGACGCGAAGACAGACGATCGATAATGACCTCAGGGGCCACATCGACCAGAAGGGCGCAATCGATCTCGCGACCCATGGCGGAGAGCTCGGAATCGAGCGTCACAGCCTGGGCGGTGTTGCGCGGGAAGCCGTCGAGAATAAAGCCCTGCTGGGCATCGTCGGCGGCAAGGCGCTCCTTGACAAGGTCGATCACGAGCTGGTCGGGAACGAGCTCGCCAGCGTCCATGTACTTCTTAGCCTGAATACCAAGCTCGGTGCCACCCTTGACGGCAGCACGCAGCAGGTCACCCGTGGAAATGTGAGCGACGCCAAACTCGGCGACGAGCTCCTGTGCGACGGTACCCTTACCGGCACCCGGAGCTCCGAGCAATACGAGGTTCATGAGCAATCCTCCTCTAGCCTATTTAAAGAATCCATCGTAATCATACATCTTGATCTGGCCTTCGAGCTTATCGACCGTGTCGAGCACGACGCCGACCATGATGAGGATGGACGTGCCACCAAATGCCTGGATCAGATGGTTACCCGTGAAGGAGAAGATGATCGAAGGCACGATGGCGATGAGCGCCAAAAAGACAGCGCTGGGAAGCGTGATCTTGTTGAGCGCGTTCTTGATGTAGGCCGCGGTAGCCCTACCCGGACGCACGCCCGGAATAAAGCCGCCCTGCTTCTTAAGGTTGTCGGCCGTGTCATCGGGGTTGAACACCATGGAGGTGTAGAAGTACGCGAAGAACACGA
>URIA01000033.1 GCA_900547765.1 uncultured Collinsella sp.
GCCCAAGCCTCAGCCTAAGAAAGCCGCCCGCACCAAGCCCGCCGAGCCCACGCCGAGCCGTGACGAGATGACCTTTGCCCAGCGCATGGTTACCTCCAAGGAACCTACGGGCGAGAACGAGATCCCTGGCATGGCGCCGGCTCAAAAAATCATCATTGTCCTTGCCCTCATCGCGTTTGTCATCTTTATGGGCTACACGATCCTGACCAGCATGGGCCTGCTCTAACCGATTTGCATCGGGCGTCATGTCCGAACACTCTGCCCTTGTCCAACCCTCAAATTCTGTACCACACATCCGAAAGGTCGCCCCATGGCTTTGACCGACATCTCGCATCCCACCGACATTGCAATGCTCACCGATCTGTACGAGCTCACTATGGCCCAGGGCCTGTGGGAGAGCGGCAAGGCCAATGAGCAGGGTTGTTTTACCGCGTTTTACCGCGACCATCCCTTTGGCAGCGCCTATGCCGTCATGTGCGGCACCGCCGAACTGCCCGAGCTGGTCGAGAATCTGCGCTTTACGCCCGAGGACATCGACTACCTCGCCTCGCTCCAGGCCCCTGCCGGCGGCGCGATGTTCAAACCTGGATTCCTCGACTACCTGCGCGATTTTCGTGCGCATGTAAACATCGACGCCGTGCCCGAGGGCGAGCTCGTCTTTCCTCGCGAGCCCATGGTGCGCGTCACCGGCCCCGCGCTGGAATGCCAGCTGCTCGAGACGGCGCTGCTCAACATCGTCGGGTTCCAGACGCTTGTCGCCACCAAGACGGCGCGCGTGGTGCTCGCCGCCGACGGTCGTCCCGTGGCGGAGTTTGGCCTGCGTCGAGCCCAGGGTCCCGATGGCGGCCTGGCCGTTGCGCGCGCGAGCTACGTTGCCGGCTGCTCCTCTACGTCCAATGTGCTCGCCGGCCGCCGTTACGGTATTCCCGTCTTTGGCACGCATGCGCACAGCTGGGTGATGAGCTTCGATTCCGAGCTCGAGGCCTTCCGCGCCTTTGCTAAGTCGAGCCCCAAGAACTGTACGCTGCTCATCGACACCTATGACGTGCGCGAGGGCTGCGAGCATGCCATTACGGTTGCCAAGGAGATGGAGGCGGTGGGCGAGCGTCTGTCGGCTATTCGCATCGACTCCGGCGACCTCGCCAAGCTCTCCAAGTATGTTCGCGGCCGTTTTGATACCGAGGGCCTGCCCTATGTGGGGATCTCGGTTTCCAACGATCTTGACGAGTACACGATTCAGTCGCTGCTCGACCAGGGCGCTCCCATCGATAGCTTTGGCGTGGGCACCAAGCTCGCGACCTGCTACGACCAGCCGGCGCTGGGCGGCGTGTACAAGCTTTCCGCCCGCCGTGCGAGCGAGGCAGATCCATGGACGCCGGTGGTCAAGCTCTCCGAGCAGCCCTACAAGCGCACGATCCCGGGCGTGCAACGCGTGCGCCGTTATTACGACGGCTTTGGCGGCCCGGTCTGCGACATGATCTACGACGAGGACCATCTGGCGGGGGAGGGCGCTGCGCGCGGCAATACCCTCGTGGCCGTGAATGATGCCGCCCTGGTGACCGACGTGTCCGAACTTGAGTATCGCGAGCTGCTGGTGCCGATCGTGCGCGATGGCAGTGCGGTGGCTCCGCGTGAGAGCATCCAGGACGCGCGCGAGCGCTGTGCTTGGGCGCTCGATCATCTGGACGCAGCTTTCAAGCGCTTCCTGTACCCGCAGACCTATGTGGTGGGCATGGAGCAGGGCCTGGCTCAGGTGCGCGACGAGCTCGTGCGCAAGAACATGGCCGCGGCTTCTGCCTTTCCCTGGGCTCACTAATTCTTTGGGCGGTAGGGGCGAGTCACGCTCCCTTGGCCGCCAGCTCGGCCGTTCGCTGAACAGTTGATTGGTTTGACGTATGACGACTTCTTATAAAACGATGGTGGTAAAGATCGGTTCGTCCACGGTTGTGGGCGCCGATGGCAAGGTCAACCGCTCTTTTATCGGCGGGCTTGCCGATCAGGCCGCAGCCCTGCGCAAGCTCGGCTGGCGTCTGGTCGTGGTGAGCTCGGGCGCTATCGCCTGCGGCTATCCCGTGCTGGGCTTCGACCGCAAGCCGGTCGGCGACCTGCCGAGCCTGCAGGCCTGCGCCTCGGCTGGTCAGTGCATCATCTCGTCGGCCTACGACGAGGAGTTTCATGCGCGCGACCTGCTCACCTCGCTCGTGCTGCTCACGCGCCACGATACGACCCGCCGCACGTCTTACCTGCACGCGCGCGACGCCCTGCTGCGCCTCGTGGAGCTTGGCGTGGTGCCGGTCGTCAACGAGAACGATACCGTTACCGTCGATGAGATTAAGTTTGGCGACAACGACACACTGGCGGCGCTTGTGAGCTGCCTGGTTTCTGCCGATCTGTGCGTGACGCTCTCGGACATCGATGGTCTCTATACTGCCAATCCGCATGAGGACCCCACGGCCGAGTTTGTTCCTGTCGTGCATAAGATCGATGCCAAGATTATTGCCTCGGCGGGCGATTCTTCCACATCGGTGGGCACGGGCGGCATGATTACCAAGATCCGCGCGAGCCGCATCCTGATGACGGCGGGCATTCAGAGCGTGATTTGCTCGGGCGAGGAGCCCGATGCGCTCGTGCGCCTCGCCCGCGGCGAGAGCGTGGGCACGCTGTTCGATCCGCCGGCGGAGCGTCTGGAAATCGCACCCCGCAAGCTGTGGATCGCACTGGGCGACAAGGCGCATGGCTCGGTGACGGTCGATGATGGTGCTGCGAAGGCGCTGGTCAGCCGTGGCTCTTCCTTGCTTGCGGTGGGTATTCGCGAGGTCGATGGCCAGTTTGCCGAGGGCGATGTGCTCGATGTGTGCGATCCGAGCGGTATGGTCGTCGCCCGCGGTATCGCCGAGGCCGATTCGGACGTGCTGGAACTTGCCGCCGGCCGCCGCCAGGACCAGATCTCCAGCAACCGCCTGCTCGCTAACCTGGCCGAGAAGCCTGCGATCCATCGAGACAACTTGATTGTATTTGCATAAAGAAAGACAGCGCTGCGGATCGTTTCCCGCAGCGCTGTCTTTCTCGTGCCGGCACCTGGGGACGTTCTTTTTGTGCCGGCAGGTGGGGACACTCCTTTGCTAGAAGATCTGGCGCAGGTCTCCGCGGTTGAGGGCTTCGTCGAAGAGGCGCTTGAACACCACGCTGCCGTGCAGGCCGTCGTGCTCGAACTCGTTGGTTACCCAGGCATGCGAGTTGCCCACGCGGCTGAGCGTGTCGAGCTGCAGGTCCGAATCCACGTACATGTCGTCGAAATACACCGCGGCCTGGAGCGGCACTTCGTTGCAGGCCAGGCGCTGCGGGTCGTAGATCTTGTCCCAGCTTGTGTCTTCCATCAGCAGGTCCATGGCGGGCTTGAAGGGCTTGAGCTCGGGCATCTGCTCGAACATCCACGGGAACATGGCCTCGCCGGTAAACATGAGCGGGCGCGCGAGGGTGTCGAACTCGGCGCGATGGGCCTTCTCCTCTGCCGCGGCCCAGCGAATGGGCATTGTGTCGCCGTCGGCGTAGATGAACTCCTGCAGTGTCCAGTACAGCGGGTTTGTACGCGTGTTGGTGCGCTCGAAGGCGCGCATCAAAAAGCTGTCAGATACCGAGGCGCCGCAGGTCAGCGTGCCGTCGCCGTCAACAAAAGCGTGATCGATAATCCAATGCATGCGCTCAAAGCTCGGCTTCATGCCAAAGTCGCTGCCCATAAGCTGCAGGCGCTCCACCGTCATTGGCGAGCCGTCGGGCAGCGCGGGCTTCTGTTTCTCAAGCGCATCGGCCAGGGCTGCCACGCGCTCGACGTCGGCGGGGTAGCGGTCGTAATACTGCTGCGTCTTGGCTGCCATGCGTGGGAAGGTGTGCGCGTAGACCTCGCTGGCGCTCGCCGGCACGTGCGGAATGCCGCCGCAGGTAAAGCTTGCCGCCACGCCCTCGGGGAAGAGCGACAGATAGCTCAGCGTCAAAAAGCCGCCGTAGCTCTGGCCGAGCGTGACCCACGGCCGTTGCGCGATCGCCCAAGGCGGCAATCGTGCGCCCGTCCACGCAGCTACTGCGTCCGGTGCCACGCTGGTCGGGAAGGACCACGCGGAAGTGCTTGACGGCCTCCTCGATCCAGCCGTCGCTTGTGGGCGACAGCGGACGCGGGCTCTCGCCACCGGGGCCGCCCTGCAAAAACAGGAGCAGCGGCAGATCGTCGTTGATGCGGTCGGGCGCGCAAACCACGCGGTAGAAGAGCTTGATGCTCTCGGGCGCGCCGGCGATTGGTGCCGGCATAGCGCCGCGGCGCATGGTGCTGCCGACGGCCAGGAGCATCGGCTCCAGGCCGCGCCAGTCAAGGGGGACGTCGATGCTGTGGTCCTCGACGTAAAGGCCGGGGACGTGGTACGAAGTGATGAGGGCCATGTGAGTCTTCCGTTCGTTGCGGTGTTTCGGGTTGACCAATTCTACCGCCGCGGGCGAGGCCATGTGCAAATCGGCTACCATGGTTGCAAACTTCTAGGAGAAAGGGCCGCCCATGTCGGTCGATATAGCCACGTATGTCCACGATCTTGCCGTTGCCGCCAAGGCAGCGTCGGCCTCGCTTGCCACGGCGAGCAACGAGCAGCGTCAGGAGGCCGTGCGCGCCATGGCCGCAGCACTGCGCAACGGTGTCGACTCCATCGTCGCCGCCAACGAGCTCGATATGTCCGCCGCGCGCGATGCGGGTACCTCGGCCGGACTGCTCGATCGCCTGCTGCTGACGCCCGAGCGCGTCGAGGGCATGGCCGCCGGCCTGGAAAAGCTCGCCGAGCTGCCCGATCCCGTGGGCCGCGTGCTCGACCACCGCGTGCTTGCAAGCGGCGTGGACCTGACCCGTGTGAGTGTGCCGCTGGGCCTGGTCGCTATGGTCTACGAGGCGCGCCCCAACGTGACGGCCGACGCCGCGGGCATCTGCATCCGCACCGGCAACGCCTGCATTCTGCGCGGCGGCTCGCTGGCCTATCACTCGTGTGCCATGATCGCCGAGCTGCTGGCCGATGCGCTCGAGGCCAAGGGCTTCCCGCGCGAGGCCGTGTCGATGATCGAGTCCACCGACCGCGAGGCCACCGGCGAGCTCATGAAGCTCCGCGGTATTGTCGACGTACTCATTCCGCGCGGCGGTGCAGGCCTGATCCAGCGCTGCGTGCGCGAGTCGCTTGTGCCGGTGATCGAGACGGGCACGGGCAACTGTCACATCTACGTGCATGAATCCGCCGACTTCGATAAAGCGCTCAACATTATCGTCAATGCCAAGACCCAGCGTGTAGGCGTGTGCAATGCCGCCGAGTCGCTGCTGGTCGACCGTGCCGTGGCCGATGCGTTTTTGCCCGCGGTCGTGGCCGTGCTGCATGACCACGGCGTGCTCATTCACGGCGACGAGGCCACGTGCGCCGCATGCGCCGACGCCGGGCTTGCCGAGGGCGATGACTACGTTGCCGCGACTGAGGAGGACTGGGGTCGCGAGTATCTGGCGCTCGAGATGAGCGTGAAGGTCGTGGCGAACGAGGACGAGGCCATCGCGCACATCAACCGCTACGGCACGATGCACTCCGAGGCCATCGTTGCAGAGGACACGGATGCTTGCGAGCGCTTCCTGGACGAGGTCGATGCCTCGGCCGTGTATGCCAACGCCAGCACGCGCTTTACCGACGGCGGCGAGTTTGGCCTGGGCGCCGAGATTGGCATCTCGACCCAAAAGCTCCACGCCCGCGGCCCCTTTGCCGCCGAGGCCCTCACCACCTACAAATACAAGCTCCGCGGCACCGGCCAGGTCCGTCCCTAAACCTACCAAAAAGGGACAGGTTTATTTTGGCAGGTTTTATCTGCGGTTTTGCCGGGCACACGTTCGCCCGGCTTTTTTCTCCTCAAACCTTTTCTGCCTTTCGGCTTGAGCCGCGGCGATATACGATAGTGACACCGTGTCCTAGCACCGAATCACCAGGAGGTATTGCCATGTCCCAGACGCTTTCCGCCGGAATCACCCGCGACCGCGCGTTCGAACTGCTCAACGAGCACAACAAGGACCCGTTCCACATCACCCACGGTGAGACCGTCGAGGGCACCATGCGCTATTTTGCGCGCGAGTTCGACCCCGAGAACGAGGAGTTCTGGGGCATCGTCGGCCTGCTGCACGACTTGGATTGGGAGGAGCATGAGGACGACCCCATGAACCACACCATCTATGCGGCCGAGATCCTTGAAGGCGAGGGCGCATCGCCCGAGCTCATCCGCGCTATCCAGACGCACACGTCCGATTTCAATGCTTCACTGCCTAAGCCCGAACTGCAGATGGAGAAGATTCTGTTTGCCTGCGACGAGCTCACCGGCTTGATCGGTGCCGCCGTCATCATGCGCCCAAGCAAGAGTGTCATGGACTTTACGACCAAGTCGCTCAAGAAGAAGTTCAAGGACAAACGCTTTGCCGCCGGCTGCTCGCGCGACGTGATTTCGCAGGGCGCCGAGATGCTGGGCTGGGAGCTCCCCGAGCTCTTTGACCGCACCATCGCGGCCATGCAGTCCTTCGCGCCCGACCGCGACACCTTCCAGGCCTAACCTGCCAAAAAGGGACAGGTTTATTTTGGCATGTTTTATCTGCGGAAACGCCTCCGTTGTAGTTCTTAGCTGCGGAGGCGTTTCCGTTTTCTTGTGACGCCTCGGGACTATTCTGTCGTTGCCGGCAGGTGACTATGCGGCATTCTTTATAATCCACGTTCCCAACCCGGTTAATAACTGAACCTGTTTGATCGTCAGCCCTTCTTTTCGAAGGGCCAGTATCGCTTCGTTGCGAAGTGCCTTGGAGATGGATTTGAGTTCTGTGGGCGCACATCCCGCGACGTTTTGCACGACTGCCGCACCAAATTCACTTAGATCTTCCTCTCGCACTTTTGCCGTTGCGCTCGGACGATAGGGCAGCGTGGGCACACTTTTCATGAACTTGAGATATGAGCGCGGCGTCGGAAAAAGTGCGTCGACAACGTCCCCGGTGACATGCGGCCGAGACCTTGCTCCCATTAGGTACTCACGATGGCTGCTCCATGGATAGTCGTCATATGTCGCCAGTCCTGCTTTTTGAGGATTCAAATGAATATATCGAATTGCTTCGAGCAGATACTCCTCCGATTTAATCGGCGAATCCCAGAAGCGCTCCTGAAATACGTGGCCGATATGACCCGCGCGTGCATTGTACCTGCCCGCATACGATACGGCTATCGCGTGCATCGCGTCGCTCTTGCGGTCGTCCGGATCGTCGACGAGCAGATGAATGTGATTTCCCATAAGGCACCAAGCGATAAGCTCAATATTGTGTTTGGGGAGGATCGCATCGAGGATTTGAAGCAAGGCGATTCGGTCCTCGTCACCGTCAAACAGCAATTGCCCTCCGTTCCCGCGCAATGTGACGTGGAAAAAACCAGTCGGTGACTTTGAACGAGGTTTTCTCGGCATGGCCCCTCCTTTTAGCTCGGATGGGCTGAAGATACCTTATTGGGAGGTATTGGTTGTCGAGATTCAGTTCACCGACTATAGCTGCTACCTGCCGAAATGTTATTGCGTTTTCAAATTGATGCTTTTTAATGGTAATTGAGCGGGGTGAGAGCCCTCGATGCGGATGCGGACGTTGCCAGCGTCGAGCTGGATTGTTCTTGTGTGAAGACGTCGCAAATGGGCTTCACGCATTTCTACGTAGATAGAAAAATGGCCGGGCGCTCAAAATAAAACGGAGCGCCCGGCCATTTACTAATTGTTCATCGACGTTTGGCCAGATAAAACCTGCCAAAATAAACCTGTCCCTTTTTGGCAGGTTAGTTAAGGGCGGCTTGGGCTAGGCGGGCTTCGGCGGCCTCCTCGGTGACACCAAGGGCCACGGCGAACTCCTCGATGGAGCGGCGTTTGGCCTCCTTGAGTACGCGCATGTAGTAGGAGCTGGGTTTTTTATCAGCTTCCTCGGCCTGGCGAATGCGGTGCATCATGGTCTTTGCCACGCGGACCGTCTCGGGCGCACCCAGCTTGAGCTGCTGCTTAAAGTGCGTCTCCTCAAGCGAGCTGTTGCGCTCGGTAAAGGTGTCGCACTCCAGCTCGTCATAGTGGCTCAGCAGGTGCTCGGCATCTTGCTGCGAGATGGCGGCGTGCAAACGGTCGGCCTGCGCCACGGGGTACATGAGGATCGTCTGCGCATGTCCCTGCTTGGTCTCGAGCAGTAGCATGGGCTGCGGTGTGTCGTCCCTAAAACCGACGACGGTGCAGACTCCCTGACCCGGATGAATGACGTGTTGACCGATTGAGAACATGCTACCTCCAACTTATACGAATTTACGTATGTCTAGAATAACACGCTGACGTGCGCAAACCCTTACTTTATGCAGGAAAAGCACACAACTCCGATAGGTAAGAGTATTCGATAACAGGCGCAGCTCATTCACACCTTTATGCATTTTCAACGCCTGCATAATCTGCAGGCAGACTGGCATCTTTGAGTGACTCCATACAAGCTGTAGTCAATTTTGTGCATATGCAATATCGATTGGCTTTACCCTGCGACAGTGCCCGTCGCTTGTGATAGAGTGCTACAAACTCTGGCTTTTGCCCTACGAGTGACCAAGAGCTCGGGGGCTTTAACACAAGGAGGATCTATGCCCGAGAAGATTGAAGAGCTGGTACGCGCTGCGCTTGCTGCGGCCCAGGAGGCCGGCGACCTTTCCGCATTTGAACTTGACGATTGCGCTATCGAGCGACCGGCTGACACTTCTCATGGCGAGTGGACCTCTACCATGGCCCTGAAGTCCGCCAAGCTGGCCCATTGCGCCCCGCGCAAGATCGCCGAGGCCATCGTTGCCCATATGCCCGAGGACCCCGCGATCGAGAAGGTCGAGATCGCAGGCCCCGGCTTCATCAACTTCTACCTCTCCGTTGCCGTCAAGAATGCCATCTTTGGCGAGGCTCGCGAGAAGGGCATGGACTTCGCTAAGTCCAACGTCGGTGGTGGCCTGAAGACCCAGGTCGAGTTCGTTTCCGCCAACCCCGTCGGCCCCATGCACATCGGCCACGGCCGCTGGGCCGCGCTGGGCGATTCGCTCTGCCGTGTTATGGACCACGCCGGTTACGACATCCAGCGTGAGTTCTACATCAACGACCACGGCTCTCAGATGAACACCTTCGGCAACTCCATCAGCACGCGCTATATGCAGCTTGCCGATATCATCGCCAAGCAGGGCGTGGACATCGATGAGGCTCACAAGATTCTGATCGCCGACCGCGATGCCTTTGTCGCCGACGAGAACGACGAGCGCCCCGAGACCCATCCGTATCAGGACAACTTTGCCGAGACCCTGGGCAAGGACTCCTACGGCGGCGACTACATCATCGACGAGGCTGCCGAGTTCTGGCGCACCGACGGCGACAAGTGGGTCGAGGCCGATCCGCAGGAGCGCATGGAGAGCTTCCGTGAGCGCGGCTACGTAAAGATGGTCGACAACATGCGCGACCTCTGCCACGCCGTCAATTGCGACTTCGATCGTTGGTTCTCCGAGCGCTCGCTGTATGTGAAGGACACCGAGGGCGAGACTGCCGGCACTTCCGCCGTCGACCGCGCTTTTGAGAAGCTCGACAAGATGGGCTACCTCTACACCAAGGACGGCGCCCTGTGGTTCCGTTCCACCGACCTGGGCGACGACAAGGACCGCGTCCTGATCAAGTCCGATGGCGAGTACACCTACTTCGCCTCCGACGTCGCCTATCACTGGGATAAGTTCCAGCGTGTCGACCATGTCATCGACATCTGGGGCGCTGACCATCACGGCTACATCGAGCGCGTCCGCTGCGTCTGCGACGCTCTCGGTTACCCCGGCAAGTTTGAGGTTCTGTTGGGCCAGCTCGTCAACCTGCTGCGCAACGGCAAGCCCGTCCGTATGTCCAAGCGCAAGGGCACCATGGTGACCCTGCAGGAGCTCGTCGACGAGGTCGGCTCCGACGCCGCTCGTTACACGCTCATCTCCAAGAGCTCCAACCAGATGGTCGACTTCGACATTGAGGCCGTTAAGAAGCGCGACAACTCCAACCCGGTGTACTACGTGCAGTACGCTCACGCCCGCGTGTGCTCCATTCTGCGTCGTGCCGCTGACGTTACGCCCGAGCAGGCTGACGAGATGGGCATGAAGGCCGTCGCCGCCAAGGCCATCGGTGAGAACGTCGATTACTCGCTGCTGACCGACCCGACCGAGCTCGCCCTTTCGCGTAAGCTCAACGAGCTCACCGACCTCATCGCCAGCTGTGCTCGCGACCGCGCTCCGTTCCGTCTGACGCACTTTGCCGAGGAGCTCGCCGGCGACTTCCACAGCTTCTACGCTGCCTGCCAGGTTCTGCCGAGCGAGGGCCGTCCCGTCGACCCCGAGCTTTCGCGCGCCCGTCTGGCCGCTTGCGACGCCGTCCGCGTGACGCTCGCCCTGGTGCTCACCCTCGTTGGCGTTTCTGCGCCCGAGCAGATGTAATCTGCGAGTCATTTGACCGTGCAGACTTGGTTTAACTAAGCC
Source organism: uncultured Collinsella sp. (assembly GCA_900547765.1). Lineage (GTDB taxonomy): Bacteria > Actinomycetota > Coriobacteriia > Coriobacteriales > Coriobacteriaceae > Collinsella. The sequence goes on from URIA01000033.1 coordinate 10,572, forward strand.
TTGAAAGCCCGATCTCCCACGGAGGTCGGGCTTTTTTGCAAACGCCGACGTATTGACGAATTTGGAACTGCTGGAAATACGAAACTATGTCGATTTACTACGATGAATTGAGGTATTCCAACCACGCCGGCTTTTCGCTAAAAAGTGCAAGGCATCTACCTGCGGTTTTAGTTCAACAAGTTTCGGAGTGGTCGCGGTTGAGCGATTCATCGTAGTAAACCGCCATAGTTTTGGCGGGGGCAGTCAGATTTGTGGGTGTTAAACCAAAGAGTGTCCCTTTTGACTAGTCGTTTAAGAACGTCCCCAATGACTAAGTTGCAGGTGGCGGCGGTTGTGTTACACTAACGCTGCGTATATGACGCAAATATCTCGATACAGATCAATGATGTCCGTCGGTATTTGACGGAGCTAGACTGTTTAGCCGCCCTGAAGGTTTATGCAGGGAGCATGTGATCACAGGGCTTGAAAAGAAAGTTGAGCAAACACTGTGTCTGATCAACAGCAAGAAAACGAAATAACGACGACGCAGGCCGCTCCCGCTGCACCGGTTGCGTCGGACCAGGTTGCGGCGCCCGCGCAAGTCTCGGCTCCTGAGACGCCTAAGGCTGCTTCGACGCCTACGCCTGTAGCGGCTGAGAAGGCCGTGCCTGCAACTGGTGAGGAGGCTGCTCCGGCAAAGCCCAAGCGCATGCGCCGCACGACCAAGCCTGCCACTGACGGCGAGGAGGTCACCAAGCCCAAGCGCCGTACCACGCGCACGACGCGCGCCAAGCGCACCGTTGCAGCTGACTCCTCGGCGCCGATTTCCGATGAGGTCGCGCAGGCACGTGCGTTGGCGCAGATTAGCGAGGCTCAGGTGGTGCGTGCCCGCCGTCGTGCTGCCGAGCGCGAGGCCGCGGCTCTGACCGAGCTTGCAGCTCCGTCTGTGCCCGAGACGCCTGCCGCCACCGAGACCCCTGCCGCCGACCTGCCGACCGAGAAGCCGGCAACGCGCACACGCCGTCGCACGGCTGTTAAGGCCGAGCAGGTTGCTGAACAGGTAACCCCCGAGCTCACTGAGGCTTCGGTCCGTTCCACGGCAGGGGAGGGCGCATCGCCTGCTGAGCACGCTGCGTCTGTCGAGGCCAGCGAAGTTCCCGTTGTCGATCCGGCTTTGCGCCCGCACCGTCGCGGTCGCAAGCCCAAGGCCTTCGTCGAGGCAGAGAAGGCCGCAGCCGCAGCCGCAGCTGCTCGGGATGCTGCGGCGACCGCCGAGTCTGCAACTGCTGCCGATGCACCCGTTCAGGATGCTACGACTTCCGAGGCCGCTCCCGCCGATGCCGAGCCCGCCGACGTCCGTCCTGGTCGCAGCCATCGTACTGCTGCTAAGCGCACGTCCAAGGCCAAGGCTGCCAAGAAGGGTGCGTCCGAGGATTCCGCCGAGACGACCGCCGATGCATCGACTGATGCCGCCGAGCCCCAAGACGTCGAACAGTCTGCGTCCGAGAAGCCCAAGCGCGGTCGTAAGAAGTCCGCTAAGGCCAAGGCGTCCGAGCAGCAGGCTGATGCCGAAGCGCAGATTGATTCCGGCGCCGAGGCCAATGACGCCGCTGCGGCCAATGCCGGCGCCGCCGCAACCGATGGTGCCGCCCCCTCTGAGGGCGAAGACGGCACTCGTTCCAACCGTCGCCAGCACAAGCGCAACGAGGAGCGCAACGATCGCAAGGACGAGCGCAACAACGACCGTCGCAACCGTCAGCGCGATCGCAAACAGCGCAACAAGGAGCGCAACGCCGCCCCCACCGAGCCCACGCTTTCGCGTGAGGAGCTCGCTGCCATGAAGGTCGCCGAACTGCGCGAGAAGGCCAAGGAGTTCGAGATCGAGACGACCGGCAAGAAGAAAGCCGAGCTCGTCGAGGAGATCTACGTCACCGCCGCGAAGGCAGAGGGCTTCCGCGACATCAAGGGCATTCTGCAGATTCGCCCGGACTGCTCCGGCATCATCCACGCCCATGGCTACATGAAGTCCAACGACGACGCCTTCGTGCCCGCCTACCTCATCCGCTCCGCGCGCCTGCGCACGGGCGACGTCATCGAGGGCTCGCTGCGTCCTTCGCGCGGCGGCGACAAGCGCGCCGGCCTCGCCAAAATCACGACCGTCAACGGTCTGGACCCCGAGCAGATTCGCAACCGTCCCAAGTTCGGCGACCTCACCCCGGTCTATCCCAATGAGCCGCTGCGCATGGAGCACGGCAAGGACTCCATTACCGGTCGCGCAATCGACATCGTGTCGCCGATCGGCAAGGGTCAGCGTGGCCTGATCGTGTCCCCGCCCAAGGCCGGCAAGACCACGATCCTCAAGAAGATCTGCCAGTCTATCTCGATTAACAACCCCGAGGTACACCTCATCTGCCTGCTCGTCGACGAGCGCCCCGAAGAGGTCACTGATATGCAGCGTTCCATCAAGGGCGAGGTTGTGGCGTCGACCTTCGATATGCCCGCCGACAACCACACTCGCGTGGCAGAGCTCGTTATCGAGCGCGCCAAGCGCATCGTGGAACTGGGCGGCGATGTTGTGGTGGTGCTCGACTCCATTACGCGTCTTGCCCGCGCCTACAACTTGGCGGCGCCCGCCTCGGGCCGCATCCTTTCGGGCGGCGTCGATTCGGCGGCCCTGTATCCTCCCAAGCGCTTCCTGGGCGCAGCCCGTAATATCGAGAACGGTGGCTCGCTCACCATCCTGGCCTCTGCCCTCATCGACACCGGTTCCAAGATGGACGAGGTCATCTTTGAGGAGTTCAAGGGCACCGGCAACATGGAGCTTAAGCTCGACCGCGACCTGGCCGACCGTCGCATCTTCCCGGCTATCGACCCCGTTGCCTCCGGTACGCGTAATGAGGACCTGTTGGTCGACGAGCAGATGCGTCCGTTTGTCTTTGGTCTGCGTCGCATTCTTGCCGGCATGAACAACACCGAGCGCGCAGCCGCATCGTTTATCAAGGGTCTTAAGGGCACCAACACCAACCAGGAGTTCCTGGTGCGTTCGGCTAAAAAACACAGCGACTACGAGCAGACGTTCTAGGTTGTCATCCACGCGCAGCGATAGTCATCAATGCGATAAAGGGTCGGGGCTTTGAGCCTCGGCCCTTTTCCATATCGCCGCTCCGCGCTTATTTTTAACCATAAGAACGACGAGCAGCAGGTTTCCCGTTTCAATCCGATATCGTCGCTTGCAATCGACAGGGCGGTTTCGCATAATAGCTTTTAAGCTTCGCGACGGAAAACGCAGATGAAACGAACCATATACCGTTGCTTTGGGGCATAGCCCCGCTTCATCTTCTCTCGCGCAGCCAACTGAATGATGCGATTTGGGTGCTGGAAGATGGGGAGAGCTCATGGCTTCTTCTGATGCAACACAACGAGCAGTCCTTGCCGGACTTTCGTGCGGGATCGGCCTTGCCGCTCCCGTGGTTATGTATGCCGCGACGCTACCGTTTTCGTCGGTGAACGAGACGGTCGTGGCGGGTGCGGTTCCCTTCGCCGTGGGCGCGGTGGCGGGCGTGGGTATCTATGCCGCCTCGCTGGGTATCTCCGAGTACCGTGCGCAGCGCGAAGAGCGTCTGTTCCAGCCCGATGCCATGGGCGGTGCCGCCAATCTCAATCAGCATCAAAGCGAGTTCAAGACCGCCTCGATTCCAGCTCAGCAGCAGGATGCTACTCCTTTCACTGCGGCTTCTGCTTCTCAGACTCAGCCGGAGCAGTCTACCTCGGCATTCCTTTCTGGCCTGACCGGTGCCTTCCAGCGTCGTCATGCCGATGATGGCGTTCCCACCATCGCTCGTGCCGCAGACGCCATGGACGAGGCCGAGGCATGGTCCATGATCGATAGCATGCTCGACGACGATTCGCCGGTGAGCTGCGACCCTGCGCGCTCACGCGACGTCTATCAGGTCGCCATCGAAGAGCTTACCAACGGTGGCCAGACCGGCTCTTACAACCGCGACGACATCGCTGCCGCCGCGCGCGCCGTGTCGGGCTCCCAGGCCGCCCCTGCGGGCAGCACGGCGGCTTTCGTGGCACTCGTCGCCAATGCGGCAGCCAGCAATGCCTACAGCGCTGCCTCCACGGACGCGAACGCCCCTGCCGGCGCTTCGTACGCCGACGAAGCCATGGCTGCCGACGAGGAGGCCGTTGCCGCTCGCCGTGCCGCCGAAAGTTCGCTGTGGGGTGCCCCCGCTCAGCAACAGGCGGCTGAGGCTGCGCCGTACAACGCGAATCTTGCCAGCATGCCCATCATCTCCGACGCCGCGGGCGTCGATCTCGACGATCTTGACGAGCCTGCTGCCATCACCGCATCGATTGACGCCCAGGATCGCATCGACACCGGCGACCTTCCCGACGCTTCGCTTGAGGTTGATGTTCCCATGGCCGATTACTCAGGCCACGAGGACATGTGGGCCGCCGCCTCCGCGATTCTGGATGAGATCGACGAGCCTGCCCCCGTTGCGGCTCCCGCTCCCGTCGCTGCCCCTCAACCTGCTTCTCCCGCCTATGTCGGCCGTCACAGCGCTGTGCTCCCCGAGGATACCGCCCGTATCTCGCGCGAGAGCATTGAGCGAGCCGAGGCTATTGCCGCCGGCATTATGGAAAATCGTCGTCACGAGCGCGTCAATCAGATTCTCGAGGAAGAGATCGAGCGCCTGCAGTCCTCTACCGCCAAGCGTACGGGCCGTGCCTATCTGAGCGTTATCGAGGGCGGTACCGCCAGCTTCGCGCCGCTCCGCGCGGAGGCATAACTTCTGCATGGTTAAGATCAATCGAAAATGGGCGGTTGTAACCTGCCTGATGGCACTCTTGATCTGGGGCAATTCGCTGGTTCCCGGCTCGGGGTCGGGCTCGCTGAGCCTGACGGTCATGGAAGCTATCCGCGGTTTCCTGCACGGCGTGGGACTTCCATATGAATGGGTGACCAACTTTGTTGTTCGCAAGTGCGCTCATTTTACCGAGTACATGGTGCTTGGCATCTTGGCGACGCACGCCTTTGACCTCGAAGGCCGACGCACGTTTGATGTGTTGCTACCCACGGCGGTGTTCTTGTTGCTTGTCCCCTCTATCGACGAGACGATCCAGCTTTTTGTGCCCGGTCGCGCCGGCATGATTACCGATGTGATGATCGACTGCTGCGGGGCGACGACGGGCGTCGCGCTTCGATATCTCTTACGGTCGCTGATATGTACCAAAAAGGCCGCCTAGGACGTTTTGCTTGGTCCTAGGCGGCCTTGTGCGTTTGAGGGCCTCTGCGGGGCGTGACGGTTTTGTCCGGGCGTTTTGCGAGCTTGGCTACGCCGTGCGCCGTTGATGCACCCTTTACTGGAGCGCCTGGGCGCCCAGGGCCAGGCAGCCCATGATGCCCTGCTTGCCCTCGAGGCTGTTGTTGACAATGTAGGTATCGATGTCGTTGACCTCGGGCGTGACGATATAGCCGTTGAGCATCTCGGCGCACTTTTTGCGTGCAAGCGGCACGATGGGGGTGTGGTCGGCCACGCCGCCGCCGATGATAATCTTTTGCGGTGCGTAGCACAGCGTGTAGGTCATGAGCGCCTGTGCCAGATAGCCTGCGAGCAGGTCCATGGCCTCCGGGTCATCGGCCATGTCTCCGGCGCTCTTGCCATCCCAACGCTTTTTAACGCCGGGACCGGCGATGAGGCCCTCGAGGCAGTTGTCGTGGAAGGGACAGGCACTGTGCTCGCCGATGGTGTCGCGCGGGTCGCGTGTGACCAGGATGTGGCCGGCCTCGGGATGCATCATGCCGTGCACGAGCTTGCCTCCCGAGAGCACGCCGGCGCCCACACCGGTGCCGATGGTCAGGTAGACCACGTCGGTGAGGCCCTGGGCGCAACCAAAAGTGACCTCGCCCAGGCAGGCGACGTTGACGTCGGTATCGTAGCCACAGGGAATATTGAGCTCGTTTTGGATGGTGCCCAGCAGGTCGAAGTAGCGCCATGCCGTTTTGGGCGTCTCCAGGATCTTGCCGTATTGGGGCGAGGCGGGGTTGACCGCGGTGGGGCCAAAGGCGCCGATGCCCAGCGCGGCGATGCCCTTGTTGGCAAACCATGCATTGACGGCCTCAACGGTCTCCTGCGGGGTCGTGGTCGCGATCTGCTCGCGCTCCAGGACCGTACCGTCTGCATAGCCCGTGGCGCAGACCATCTTGGTGCCGCCGGCCTCGAGCGCTCCGATAAGCTGCTGCTCTGCCATAGTGTTCCTCTCTCTGGGACGAGTTGCTCCGTGACTAAAGTATAGAGCTCTAAACCATTTAAGAAAGCGCTATAAAAAGAAGCCTCGCAACGCGGCGGGCGGTGCGAGGCGTCTTTGGTTGCTTTAGTTGCCGGGCCGTCCTTACCCGCGCGGCTTGATTTTATCACGTAGCGATTTGAGGTTCTCCAGCGCCGCGTTGAGCGTCTCGTCTCGCTTGGCAAAGTGGAAACGGATCAGATGGTTGACGGGCTCGCGGAAGAAGCTCGAGCCGGGCACGGCGCCCACGCCCACCTTAGACGCGAGGTCTTCGCAGAATTCGAGGTCGCTGTCATAGCCAAACTCAGAGATATCCATCATGACGTAGTAGGCGCCCTGCGGCACGTTATGCTCAAGACCGATGCTATCGAGCCCCTGGCAGAACAGATCGCGCTTGGCTGTATACAGGTCGAGGACCTCATCGTAATAGCTGTCGTCGAAGTTGAGGGCGGTAACGACGGCCTCCTGCAGGGGAGCGGCGGCACCCACGGTGAGGAAGTCGTGGACCTTCTTGATGCGCTCGGTGATCTGGGCCGGGGCAATGGTGTAGCCCAGACGCCAGCCGGTGATGGAGTACGTCTTGGACAGCGAGCTGCAGCTGATGGTTCGCTCGAACATGCCGGGCAGCGTGGCCATATAGACGTGCTCGTGGGGCGCGTAGACGATGTGCTCGTACACCTCATCGGTGATGCAGTAGGCGTCGTACTTTTTGCAGAGGTCGGCGATAAAGGCGAGCTCCTCGCGCGTAAAGACCTTGCCGCAGGGGTTGGAAGGGTTGCACAGGACGATGGCCTTGGGATCATTGTCGCGGAAGGCCGCCTCGAGGACCTCGCGATCGAAGTCGAACGTGGGCGGGTTGAGCGGCACATAGATGGGCTCGGCACCTGAGAGGATGGTATCGGCGCCGTAGTTCTCGTAGAACGGCGAGAAGATGACGACCTTGTCGCCGGGGTTCGTAACCGTCATCATGGCGGCCATCATGGCCTCGGTGGAGCCACAGGTGACCACGATGTTCTGGTTGGGGTCGACCGGCATGCCCATAAAGTGCTCCTGCTTGGCAGCGAGCGCCTCGCGCATGGCCTGGGAGCCCCAGGTGATGGAGTACTGGTGATAGAGCGGCTTGGGGTCGCTGGCGATGGCGCTCAGGCTGTTGAGCAGCTGCGCCGGGGGATCGAAGTCAGGGAAGCCCTGCGAGAGGTTGACGGCGTCGTACTTATTGGAGATGCGTGTCATGCGGCGGATGACTGAATCGGTGAATGTTGCCGTGCGATTGGAGAGTTCTTTCATGACGGTCCTTTCGAACATCGGGGTGGGGCAAGTTTACTCCTATGAAACCGGTGGGAAATGCTCGAAATGGATCCGAAAAACTCTTTTCAAAATTCTTGAAAATTGGGGCTTGCATCGCGTGGCGTTCCTTGCAATAATAGTCGAGCGCGAAGCGCACAGGACACGGTGGGTGTAGCTCAGTTGGCTAGAGCGACGGGTTGTGGTCCCGTAGGTCGAGGGTTCGAGTCCCTTTACCCACCCCAGTTCTTGCTTCGTGTTGATATCGGGTCGTTAGCTCAGTTGGTAGAGCAGGGGACTCTTAATCCCAAGGTCCAGGGTTCGACCCCCTGACGGCCCACCAAAGAACGTGCAGGTCAGCGCTTCGGCGCTGACCTTTTTTGTTTTCCGAGAAGCCAATTCATAACCGTCCGTTACCGTTCGCGTTTTACGCCCCCTGCCGTTTATGCGCGGCAGGGGGCGTTTTATGCATTTAGCAGGTAGCGGACCTAGGGAACGCCGTTTTAGAGCGTCTCGGCGCTGCGACCGGTGCCATTAAAACCGCCGTCTGCGCCGCCGCCCTCGACGATCTGCAGTGCGCGCCCGACCTGCCTGGCGGCCTTCTCGCGCTCCGCGAGGCCTGGCTTTATGTAATGGCGGTAATCTGTCCCCAGGTCCGAATGTCCGTGCAGATCCATGATGCTCAGCGGGTCGACCTCGGTCGCCGCCATGATGGTCTCGGACGTGTGGCGCAGGGCCTTTGGCGGGATATACCGCAGGTCATGGCGTACGCACATGCGCCGCCAGGCGCGCACGAGGTTGTCGCCGCGCATGTTCACGATGCGTTGCCCGCTCCATTCGCGTACCTGCTCCGTAACCGAAGTGCCGCCCTCGACGGTTATGCTCGGGCGCAACTCGTCCATGATCTGGTGCAGGCGCTCGCGGCCCGCCAATAAAACCGGCACAGTGCGCACGGAATGGGCGTTCTTGGTCTCCTTCACGCCGTCCTCGTCCGTGTACGCGCGGCAGACCTCGATGTACTCCGACACGGTCGGCTTGCCCGTGGCGAAGTCGTAGGTCGTGGTGACCTTGAGGTCGCACGGGCGCACCGCCAGTGCCTCCTCCTTGCGCAGGCCGCTCAGGCCCAGAATCAAGTAGGCGTTCATGACCAGGTCGGCGCGGTCGTCGCTGGCGGCGAGCCTGCGCAGCGCCTCGGCGGCCTCGGGGATACTCCACGGCTCCACGGGCGCCTGCTTGGCCTTGGGCGCGATGACGCGCCGGCGGAAGGGCTCCACCGTCACCCAGCCGTCGTCGAAGGCTCGGCGCATGACGGCGCGCAGCGTCGTCTTGGTCTTTGCCGGCGCACCCGAGCGCTCGATGCAGCTTCGCATCATGTCGTGGGTTATCTCGGAGATGTCGATGCTCCCCAGGACGGGGGAGATGTAGTTGCACATCTGCCCGTCGTACTCGCGCAGGCTCGCTTTGGAGCGCGGCTTGCCGCGGTTGCTGGGGGAGTCGCGGAAAACTCCCCAGTAGTACATGTCGAGCGTCACGCCCGCGTGCGCCGCCTGGGACACACCCAGCTCCTGCGCGAGCTGGGCGATGGCGATATCGGCCTCGGTCTCGGTGCCGTATACGGTGCGCGACACGCGGCGCACGTGGCCGTCCGCGCGGAAGCCCGCCTGCACGCGGATCACCCACTTGCCGGGCGCGACCTCGCGCTTGGAGCCGAGTTTTGACCTTGAAGTATCGTTGGTTGCCATATAATGGTCCTGCCTTTCCCTTTTGCCGGAGGGCATATGCCCCGTGCGGATCCGCCAAGATTGCCGCACGGGGCTTTTTGTTTGCGTTGAGGCCGACTACGCGACCGCGCGGCGCTTGGGCCTGCCCGAGCGGGGCGTGTCGATCAGGCGCGCCGCTATGCTCTCCACGGTCACGTAGGTGCGGCGGCCCTTGCGGTAGCCCGTAAGGATCCCCGAGTCGAGCATGTGGGTGATCCTGCCGGGGGAGACGGAGAGCCTGCGCGCGGCTTCGGCCGCCGAGACCGTCTCGCCCTCCACGATGTACCCCTCGTCCGTGGAGAAGGCGACCATCATGGAGAGCCCGCCGTCTACGGGCTCGATGAACTCGGGCTCAGGCACGGCAAGACCGTCCTTCACGAGCGCGGCCACGTAGGTGCTCGCCGCGTCCACGGACTGCTCGGCGGCCTCGGCAATCGTGTCGCCGCAGGTGAAGCATCCCGGCAGTGAGGGAAACTCCACGTCGTAGCCGCCGTCCTCGTCGGGTGTGAGCACTGCTTGGTAAACGTATGTCTTCATATCTTTCGACCCCCAAGGGGGCGGGGCTAGAGCCACCCCGCCGTCTTAGCTATCTTCCGGTACGTCCCTATCGGTATCTCCTTCTTGGAGGTGGGCACGCTGATCTGGATTCCTTCCTTTCGCGCGACCACGTGGCTGCCCTTGCCGGTGTAGAGTGTCCAACCCTCCTTCTTGAACCGCTTGAGCACCTGCGCGGGCTCCTGCTCCTTGGGCATCTCTCCTCCTTTCGACAATTTAATTATAAACAGTTGATAGTTAGCAATCAAGTAAATTATCAAGTATTTACAGTTTTAAAATTGACCACACGGATCCGCCAAGATTGCCGTACGGGTTTTCTTTGTGTCTTGAGCTGTCAAAGAATCTTTGACAGCTGGGGCGCCCGCTTTGGTTTTTCCGGAAAAACCTGAAAAACCCTGCCGTGCCGCGGGTCATAATCGTGATGAACACCATTCCCGCTCCCGGAGGTACCCATGGCTCGCTATAGCGTCGGCGCATACACGTACGAGGACGATTCCCCCGACACGATGATCTACGACGGGCTCACGGGCATCCCGTTGAGCTTGGGGTACGAACTCGTGTCACAAGAGCGCGGGGACACCGTGAAGGTCGTCGCCCTGGGCGTGAAGGACGACACTACGGGTCCCGTCCCGTTTGCGACGCTCAGGCCGTGCGCGTACTCCCTGGCATCCGAGTACGACGTGCGCGCCGTGAGGTGCCCGCAGACCGGGCAATGGGTCCTCATCGGGTACATGGGCGTCTAGAGGAAGCCCGCGATCTTCCCGCCGATAGAGAGAATGCCGGCTACCAGCTCCCCACCCTTCTTCGCTATCTCCAATCCCTTGATCATGCGGTCGGCCAGCGATGCCTGGTCGCCACGTTTTGCTGCCAATTCCATCTGAGCGAGGCATGCGGCGAGCGTGTCTTTGTCTTCCGTAGTGAGACCCTGGTCCGCAGCAATCGTCTCCATCAAGTTGTCGACGGACGCCCTCAGGGAAGATGAGGACGTCGAGCTCGAGCTTGAGGTCGCATTGCTGTCTGCGTGCTGCTCGACGCTCACGTTTGTCCTCGCCGTCGAGGACTTCATCTTCTCAATCTCATAACTCATGCGCCTGTCATCGGCGTACAGCTTCGCTTTCGCCTGTAGCCGTCGTATGTCCTCGGCGGCATCTTTCTTCCCGTATGACGACTGCCCGCCGATCGTCGCGCGGAACATCTTCAGGCCCACGCGGACCTTGGGCACTACTGTTTCTAGCGCCGACTCGATTCTCTTGGCCTCGCTTTCGAGGTTGTAGGAATCGGGGTTTGCTAGGATTTCCCCGCATTCCGCTATGAGCTCGTCAATTGCGTTGTCCATGAAATGTGCTCCTAAATGAAAAGGCGGTTGCCCCTTGGGACAGCCGCCTTTCCTTGGACGCGGGCCCCGTGGGGTCCCCGCGTCAATACCGCTGTCCAAATTACCGTTTGTCCTCGGCACGGTCAAGCCGATCAGCCCATTTTCGTGGGGTTACGAAAATGGGGGAGTAGCTGGCGTTTTGGTGCCGTCTACGCGGACCTTACTTGATCCGCTTCCAGCCCTTCGATTTCAGGCGCTGCAGCCTGATTTTGGGACAGCTCGGCCTGGTCGCGTGCCGTCTCCAGGATCTTCGAGCGCCTCTTCTCGGTGCTCTGCCGGTAGCAGGCGATCAGCTCGCCCTCTGCGCCCGCCGGCGCCGTCGGCTTGTCCTCGGGATGCTCCTCGTACCATCCGAGCAGGTCGTTGGGGTCGGTGTTAAGGGCTTTGGCGCACTTCCAGAGCTGCTCGACGTTGGGGAGGCTCTCGCTTCTCTCCCAAGAGCCGACCGTTCTCAGGCTTGTTCCTGTTGTGTCGGCAAGCTCCGTTTGGGACATGTGAAGGTTCTTTCTCACTTCCCTAATTCTTAGATTCATATACGCCTCCTAAATAGGACGGTTGTTGCCGAGAATCCTATAGCTTTTCTTCAGAATGAGCAAGATTCTGCAAAGTTTTCTCTTGCCAATAGGCAGACATCCGCCTATAGTTTCAAGCAACAGGAAGAAACCCGCACATTTTGAAGGAGGACGAAATGGAGTTTTCGAAGGACGAGTTTGGCGCGAACCTTCGCGCTGCCCGCGCTCGAGCCGATATGTCTCAGGAGCAGCTGGCTAACAAGGCGGGGCTCTCGGCATCTTCAATCATCGGATACGAGAACGGCTCGATGGTCCCGGGTGTCGACAAGGCGTATGCCATCGCCCAAGCCCTCGGATGCACGCCCAACGACCTGATGGGCTGGAACACGGACGAGGCCGCATAGGGATGGGGGAAGAGATGAAAAGTCGCGAGAGAGATGCGGAGCCCTGGCGGTTCCGGTCTCGGGGGCGGTTCGGTGCGCAACCCTCGCCGCCTCCCTAGCCCGGGTCGTTATCCGCCATCCTGCACGGTTATCAGACCAGCTCCCGCCCGGATTTCCCCGTGCCTGCCCTATATCCCATTTATGACTGCTGATCGGGAGAGGGACTGGAGAGCTTCGGCGGGACTTTCGGTAGCCCGCGGTCTGGCTGCCTCGCCGCGCGTCGTTGCGCCGACGCCTTCGGCTCGGGCTTTTCCGGCTTCCGTATGCCGGGCGGGGCCCTACTTTACGGCGGCCCGCGTCCTCAAAACTGCCTTCAAGGAGATGGCTCCCTTCCGTCGGTTGACAGGACGCTTGGATTGTACCGCCGTGAGCAGCGGATTGAAAGCGACTACAGGAAAGAGGTTACGGGCTATGGCGACACGAAACGCGATTGCGCGGCTGCGCAGGGAGGCCGGTCTTTCCCAGTACCGGCTCGCCGTCATGGTCGGCGTGACCGAGAAGACGGTCTGGAACTGGGAGCGTCGGGGGATAGCCGACGCGAAGTACGGGGCGGCCAAGCGGCTCGCGAGGGCGCTGGGCGTGCCCATGGAGGATCTGGAGGAAGAGGAATGACAGGCAAGAGCTACGAGCTGCCCGACGACATCACGACGATGGGCGGCATGGTGACGTGGGCCGACGAGCATGGCGAGTGGCATACGGAGGTGTTCGAGTTCCTGGCTGATGCACGCTACGCGTTCCGCGAGCACGTCCGCACCGGCGACCCCGCCTACCTCGCACGCCTGGTCGGGCTCGACCGCAGGCAGGCGCTCGACCCGGTGGCGTACGACGTCATGGAGATCGACCCCGCGCCGGGCGAGTGGCCGTTCGGCCGCGGTCGCGAATGACCCGGGCGCTGCTCGCCTCGGCCGTCGTGATGGACGCCGCCGGCTGGATGTGCGCCGCGCAGGGCGCCTACGGCCTGGCGCGTGGCTGCTTCGCCGCGGCGCTGCCGTTCATCGCGGCGTGGGCGCTCGCCTCGCTCTTCGAATGAGGCCGGGTCCGCCCCCGTCGCGCCACGGGTTCCGTACCGCCCCCATTCCGCGGGGCCCGTGGCGCGACGGGGCCGGACCCCCTACTTCCGGCCCAAAAAGGTGCCCGCCGCCGACTTGGCGGGGCGGCGGCACCGCTCCCTTTGGCGGGGGAGCGCCCTCCGGCTGCATCTATCGGTGCGGCCCTCCGGCAAGGGATTGGCTCAACGAATGAAAGGAGAAGGCCATGTGGATGTCGATAGCCAAGGGCGCGCGTTACGCCTGCTGCGACAACGTCACGTTCCGCGCGATGGTCATGCAGGGGGTCATCCCGCGCTACCCGTCGCTCAACCCCAACAGCTCGCGCGAGGTGGTGCGCAGCGAGGACATCGACGCCGCCATCATGGCGCGCGGCGCGGTGCCGGCGCTGCCCTCGCCCGACTGCGTGCCCGCTCGCCGTCCGAGGCGGGTGGCGTGATGGGCGACCTGGTCTGGGAGGCGGGCTGCCGCCTCGGCGCGTGGTGGGACTCGCTTCCCGAGCGCGTGCGCAGCGTCGTGTGCGCCGTGGCGCTCGTCGGCCTGATCGTCGTGGCCGGCGCCATCGAGGGGACCGCGCCGAGCGGGATGTACTACTAGGAGGTTAGATATGCAATTCGAGAAGAAGTCTGTGCGCCTGGGCGACATCCGCCCGAGCGGGCAGAACCCGCGCGAGGACTTCGGCGACATCGGCGCCCTGGCCCGCAGCATCGAGGCGACCGGCGGCGAGCCGCTGAACCCGCCCGTGGTCGTGGCGGACGGCAACGTGTTCCGCATCGTGGACGGGGAGCGCCGCTACCGTGCGCTGTCGTCCATCTACGGGGAGGACCGAGAGGTGTCCGCGCTGGTGGCCGACACCATGGACGAGGCCAACGAGCTCGTGGCCATGCTCGCCACCGACGACAAGCGCCAGCTGACCGAGGCCGAGCGCGCCCGCGGCGTGCAGCAGATGCTCGTGCTCATATTTTTCCTTGGTTGCCATACCGCCGCGGATATGGCGCTCGGATTTGTTGATATCG